>CAYNRS010000038.1:0-8965 GCA_964399565.1 uncultured Ignavibacteriaceae bacterium | reverse complement strand
CTTTCGTATGTGGCTCCCGCATCGAGTGTCCACGAAGTGTTCATATGGTAGGACAAAGAACCCCTGAGTGAAGAGGCGGTTTGACGATCTTTGGAGTATTGATTATTTGGCTCGTTGGGGTCGTTAAAGAGGAAGCGCCAAATCGTTGAAAAGTCTGGTGGTCCGGAGTATCTCGATGTAAAACCGGTGTACCCCTTTTTGGCGTTTGCAAGACTGTCGGGGTACAGTATCCAATCATCTCCAAAATCCGGGTCGTAACGACGTGAATAACGGTCATAGAAACTCAAACGAAGGCTGTAGGAAAAATCAGCGGTCACGCGGTGGTCGAGCGTCACACCTTCGAACCGCGTAACAGTGTGGTTCACCATATTCCTCCTCTGGCGATAATAATTTTGCAGGGCGAGAGGCCAATTCCCGCCGTCGAGGAACTCTGATTCATCATAGCTGCCCGTAAATCGGATCTGCATGTCGCCAAGGTCGATTGATGTGTTGCCTTGAATCGTCGCAGCAGTGCTCCAGTTATTCGGCAAGTAATTCTTTTTGAATTCAACCGGCCCTGGCAAAGGAGTGCCTGCGGGATAAGAACCGTAGTTGTCCGTGACAAGCTCGCTAAAGCGAAAAGGGTCAAGGAACATCGGCTGGCGGTTGTCGAGGTAGTTGTACTGCCCGGCAAGAAAGAACTTCACTCCAGGAATCACCGGGCCCCCCAACGTGCCCACAAGGTTTTGATAGCCAAAGGAGGTTGTCTTCAAAAACTCTGAACCAGTTTTGACAACATTGTCGGTTTGAACATCGAACGAGAATTCAAATTTCTCCGACCCTGAACGCATCCGCGCCAGCACGAGCCCCGCGTTTGCCCGGCCGAACTCAGCGCCGTAAGCCCCGGTGACGACATCGAGTTGGTCAATGGCTTCGGGAATAAGTTCAACGCCGTTCGAGTTGAAAAATGGGTTTGTGACTGAAAAGCCGTCGACATAATAGCCAACCTCGCCTGCCCGACCACCGCGGAAGTGAATATTGCCATTCTGAAAAACGACACCTGGGAGAATCGAGAGGTAGTTTTGAAGGCCGCGGAAAGGAAAAGAGCGAAGGTCTTGTTGGGTCAGACGGAAGGAAGTAAACGTGGGACTAATCTGAATCTTTCCCACTATCGAGAATTGAGAGTTGGTCGTGTCTTGATTTTGCGCAGCGACGCCTGACACGAGACCTACTATTAATATGAAAACAGCTTGGCGAAGAGATAAAGTCAAAGAAGTCTCACTGAAAAGACACAAATGCAAGCAACAGCGTTATTGTCGTTACAAAAAAATAGTCAGTCCGAGCGCACTGCTATTTGCTTTCTACTGACAGGAAGTCGAGGACTGCTCGTAGACAGAAACTTAAGAGCACGCCTCGACTTCGCCACCATGAATGTCCTCAGAAGCGGCGCTCGGCGTGATCGTTGGTTTTTGGACCCTCGGCTTCGATCATTTTAATTATTATTGACAATAAGCAGGGAAATCTCTTCCTCACCGTTCCTCAATAATCTGCGGTTGGATCACAGCGAGCTTCAGGACTTTCGTCTCGCCAATGTCCGGCATCTCGACATAACAAACGTAGATACCGCTAGCGATCTGCCAGTTATCTTTGTTCGTCAAGTCCCACTCGAGAAATTGAGATGGGTCGTTCTTTTCAAGCATTCGCACCATTTGCCCTGCGAGGTTGAAGATGTAGATCTTCACCTTTGGCGGGAGGTTATTGGACGTAACGAAATGCCGCCACGTCATCGTCTCCTGGTTGCGTCCGCCGTAGTAAGGGTTTGGAAACACGCCGACGCGTTTGGCGCTTTCTTTCACCACATCGGGCCCGGTTTGCGGGGCGGGCGACGTGTAAGAAAACACATCTCCGACAGTATTTACACGATAGGCATTGATCTGGAAATGATTAATGCCGCTCGGCTCGTCCCACAGGTTGTCGCTTCTGCGGGTAAATGTGCACCACCACATCACCGGCAGCGAGTTCGTAAGAATCGATTTCTGAAATGCCGCGTTTGGAGCTGAACCCGTGTACGGCGCGTTGAAGACAAAAAGCCATTCGCGCGGACCGGAAGTGTCCGTGTTGCTCGTGCTGTACGGGGGATAGTACTTGCCGTCGACGAGACCCTTGAGAACATTGCTTTCGAGAAAACCCACTGCTAGCCGGGCGGGAGGATTCACGTCGATATTGTATGCCGCAAGAGGAACGGATTTCTTGTAATCCTGGTATCCGTAATGCTCGGCGTTCAAGAGATAAGGCGCAAACTCCGGTCTCGCAGCCGATGAATCGCCTCGCCGTAGAAAACGGTATGCGTACGACATGTTTGCATCTGTTGTGGAGTTTTCATCCCACCCCGCATACCAGTCGAACCCGTTCGTTGTCGGCGCTGTTGTTTTTGCGCTTGCTTGTGCGAAAACCAGGAGCACGCTTCGCAGTTGATCGGCCGAGACAGCCTTCGAAACGCCGTTAAAAAAATGATTCGGGTCGTCCCAGCCGATGGCCCCGGAGAACCCTTCAAACGCAAGCCCATCGCCGTTGGTAAAAGTGATTCGCCGCAATCCGGCAGGCACAGAATAATCTTTCATACCCGGCGGGGGCCCGAGTACCTTGAGCAAGATTCCGCCTTCCAGAATATTATAGTTCTCGTCTCCACTCTGATTCGTCTGGCCGGACGTGATGAGAGCATTTTTTGTTGTGTTTGTCACCGACCACGAAGCAGTGCCGCCCGCGGTATCGAAACGCACTTCGTAGGAGTCTCCGGTACCGGCCGCGGGATTGACAACGAGCGGAACGATCCTGCCCTCACCCTGACCCGATGTACGCGTAACGCGAAGTGTATCGCCATATTTTGATGTGTACCGAACGCCAAATGCAATCCTCGGCTTCACGGCGATAATGCGCGGCGAAGACTCGAACGATTTCGGCAGAGCATCCGTTGCAGCGGAAAAGTTGTATGCAGTGACCGCAAAATAGTATTGTTCACCGTTGTTCAAACGCTCATAACCAGACTGGTCCTTCAAAAAATCCGCTTTGATACTGATGGAACGCTGGACGCCGGCATCCTGGCCGGACTGCACAAGTATGGGAAGTGGCAAGCCAGAAGGATCCGTATTGATGTCGACGATTTCTTTTACGCCGTTTTTCACATCGTACGTAGCAATTTTCTTTGCCTGGGCAAGGGAAGCTTTTTCTGAGGGAAGCTGGTAGATGTTGTAGCCCTCGAAGCGGTATTCGCGCGCGATGAATGTTTGCTCCGTTTCTTTTGTCCGTTTGTTGTCAGACCCCCACTCAAGAATGATTTGACGGTCGAGTTCCACTGCCTGTACGCGTGGTTCGGCCGGCGCTCGGGGAACACTCAAGAGGCTGCGTTGTATCTTTCGTGCAACTCTTGCATTTAGCTTCATTGAAGAAATGCTTGACAGTCGGTCGGAGCTGAGTCCAGCCACAACACCGTAGACGATTTCTTGTGTATCGCCGGGCGCGAGCGTAAAAGGTCCAGAGCTGACCATGAATCGTCGATCTCCCGGAACAAACGAATAATCTGTGTTTAGCCCGTCAAGAAAACCGCTTTGAGCAACAGGATCGCCTGAGAGAGGAAATTTTGTCTCGGGGAATGGACCATGAGCATATGGGACCTCTGGCGTAAAGAAATTGCCTACGGGCGCAAAGCCACGTAGCATTCTCCACCATTGTGCGGTTTGGCAGTTGTATAGAGCTCCACTATTGCTACAAGGATCGGAGTAAGCGCTTCCAGCCGAGAAGTAGGCAAAGGATGTCATGGGCAGATTCTTCTTTCCGTACACCATCTCAAAATTCTTTGTTGCAGAATCTCCGGGAAGACCGTCAACCACAGGGCCTTGCAAGACAGCATAACCGACGGAAGGCGGTGGAAGTCCATAGTTTCTGAAAGTCCTATCTTCAAACAGTGCGTTGTACGCAAATCCCAATTGCAAGGTCGTATCACATCCAATAAGGTCATCGTTGAAACTACCGATATCGACGTCAGACCATAGACCAACAAACATGCTGTCAAGCCAAAAACTTACTTTTCTAGGCGGCCCCGAAACGCCGCTTGTGTCCACTCCTCCTTTGTTAATAATTTTGAATCTTTTGAAAAACATCTCGCCCGTCCTATTATAGCCTTTGTATCCCCATGTTGTGAATTGGAGCTCGAGGCCAAGAGGCTCAGAACCCTGAAACGCGAGTGAGGTGTTCAGATTCAAGTCGTTTGCAACTGTCCACACGACTTGGTCGGCAGGAAGCGTCCGGTCAGCACCGGCGATTCCGGGTTCGTCAAAGTTGCCTGCGATGAGGCTCTCTGGTGAAAAAGTGAAGCTGAAGGCTGGTGGAGGCTGGTAGCCCGGAGTTCCATTTCGCTCGATATACGGAGCGCCGTATGGCACAGGCCAGTTTTTCCAGTCGGTGTCGTACTGTGTGCGAACCGCGGCAAACTGGGCATCGGTCACAGAGCTTGTAGGAATTTCGTTGACATTGGCGGCATCTTGGCGAAGCTCTTCATCGGACATGAAGGAGTAATCGCGCCGAATGCGATAGATGCGAACATCTGCGGTCGTCGAAGGAACAGCAGTCGCTGTGGCGCCCGAGCCGACCACTCTACCGGCGCTCAAGCCATAGCCGTAGCCTTTTCCGCCCACTCGAATCATTTGCCGCGGCGCAGGTGTTGTATGATTTGCATCTATGAAGGCCTTTGCGCCAAAGTAAATACCGTCTGTGTAAATGACGTTTCCGGTGCCGCGAGGATAGACTCCTTGATTATCCCCATTAGGTGAAAGGCTCCCCGGCGCATCGCGCCGCGACCAACTGTGAAAATTATTGATGTTCAGGATTGTCCACGCCGGATCCCCAGCAATTTTAGCAAACGACCGCACAGATCGTTGAGTCTTGTCAGGCGGGCGGTCAGATTGCGAATTCGCACTTGAGCAAAAAGCGAGCAGAAAGGCAATGGTGGCCGATATTTTCATCGTTCTTTTCACATCTCGACTCTGATTCTAAATCGAATCTGCCTGGGCGGTCCGTAGAGATCATTCCCCGTCGCATTCATATACGCCCAACGATTTTGGAGATTAATAGCGCGGTAGAATCCCTCGTACAATGGCGCGTAATCAATGTAGTTTTGCGCATATCGCGTTCCAAACCAGCCGTCATCTGTTGGCGTCCCGGTGACGGGATACACGTTGATCACGTTCCTTGCATTCAGAACATTCAGGATGTTGATACAGAACTCTGCTCTGAAATATCCGAAGTCGACCTGCTTGCTAGCCTGGAAGTCGATGTTGAAGAACGACGGTGTGGAAGAGCTGTTGAATGCTTCGACAGGGTTGGCCGAACGCGGATCCAGCAACTGGCGAACCCCAACATTCCAAACCCCCGAAGCTCCAAGGTAAAGCAGCTCTTCGAAACGTGTGTAATTCCGGCCGCTGTTGAACGTCAGGAGAGCGCGCAGTTCCAGTCCACCCAAAATATCTCCATCGTCCTCCGTAAAGCCAACTCTCATCATCGCCGAACCTCGATGTGTTTGGCTGAAGTCAAAGGGAATCAAGTACTCTGGAGTTGGAGGAAGTATTTCATCCGTCACTTGCCGCCAGTTCCAGAACGGGTCAGAGCTCCTTCCACGCGCATCTGCAAACGCATAAGTGAACAGAAGTTGCACCCGTGTATCGTGCAGTTCGAGAGAAATCTCCAGCCCTTTGCTTATACCCTCCCCGTTGTTGGTAAGAGCAACAAAAGCAGCCTTATTGTTATCATCATACACCCGGCCCAGTTGAACCTGATGAGTGAGTGTCTTATAGTAGGTCGTCGCACCAAGAGTTATCCCTGAGGACAAGAAATGCTGAATCCCAAATTCGTAATGCGTGGAACGCTCAGGCTCGACAAGAAAACCCGGTATCGAGCCACCGAACCAGTAAGGCTGTCGAATATATTGATTCAATCGACCATTGAGTCTGAGGTTCGCAACAAAAAGCGATTGAAGAGACGTCGATTGTGCATATTTACCAAAGGTTGCGAAAGTAACGAACCCAGGAGTCGGTCGATACAGAATGCTGAGACGTGGTAGGAAAACGCTCGTTGGTTGCCGATCAGACCATTTTTCCTGGTCGAGAATGTTGTAGAAGGGCACAGAGTTGTCGATGTAATACTGATATCTCTTTCCATCGACCAGGTTTGGTGTTGGGATTCGCAGGTCAAAAACCTCATAACGGCCGCCGACATCGATCGAAAAACCATCGTTCTGAATTCTGTTGTTAAAGAACATGGAGGCGAAACGTGGTTTTCTAGGCGCGTCATAACCGTCTTCCACCGGTTCACCTATATAATCGTAGCCGTAGAGATCGCTAATTCCAGATGTAATTGCCACAACTCGCTTTTCATGTTCCGACGTGAACGCTCTCGGCTGCAAGCCGTTGTATCCATAGAGCGTTTGTGGAAGCCATGATGATGACGCAACCTCGAATTTTCGCATCGACCATTGTTCCAGTTCACCCCCGGCGTGAAGGGTCCAAATCGTAGAAAGACGAGCCATTATGTTACCGCTCAAAGCCCAAGAGGTTTGCCGGTCCTTGTAGTATGGATTGTTGGGCGCGTTCGGATCTTCGAACCTGAAATTAAAAATTGTCGAATAGGAAGGCGGGCCGCTGTACCTGGAGATGAATCCCATATACCCTTTTTGCGCATTCACAAGGCTGTCAGAATAGAGCATCCAGTCGTCGCCGAAATCAGGGTCGAATCGGCGAGAGAAACGATCATAGAGACTAAATCCAACGCTGTAAGAGAAATTGTTATCCAATTTATGGGAAAACGTAATGCCGCCGAACCATGAGCGCCTTTCGTTGAGCATATTCCTTTTCTGGCGAAAGTAATTGCTCAACGCCCTGGGCCAATTGCCGCCATCAGGGAATTCTTCCTTGGAATAGCTCCCGAGAATCTGAATCTGCATTTCATCCAGATCAACAGTGGAGTTTCCCTGAATTGTTGTGGCGGAGCTCCAATTATTGGGTAGATAGTTCCGTTTGAACTCCACGGGCCCGGGCAAGCGTGTTCCTTGAGGATGGCTCCCCAGTTGATCCGTGAACAACGAATCGTACCTGAATGGCTCCAAAAACATCTGCTGACGGTTGTCAAAGTAATCGTATTGAGCTGCGACTAAAAATTTCACTCCAGGAAGAAGAGGTCCGCCAAGTGTCCCAACAAGATTGCTGTAGCCGAAGGAGGTTGTCTTCAGAAACTCTTGCCCCGTCCGAACGACGTTGTCCGTCAGCACGTTGAGGGAGAATTCAAGCGAATCTGTCCCGGTTTTCATTCGCGCCAACACCAGTCCGGCATTTGCCCTCCCAAACTCTGCCCCGTACGCTCCGGTCACAACATCGAGTTGTTCAATGGCTTCGGGAATAAGCTCAACGCCGTTCGAGTTGAAAAATGGGTTGGTGACGGAAAAGCCGTCGACATAATAACCGACTTCCCCTGCGCGCCCACCGCGGAAATGCAGGTTACCATTCTGAAAAACAACGCCAGGAAGGATAGAGAGATAATTTTGAATGCCCCGAAAGGGAAACGCGCGAAGGTTTTCTTGCGTGAATCGATGTGTACTGAAAGGATAACCCGGCTGCAGTCTTGGTTCGACAGATTGAGTCGCCGGGTCAACGCGGGCTATGGTTGAGTCAGCTTCCTGTGCGCGGAGCCCGGGAATGATAACGCAACCCCCCAGCACAGCGACGATGAGTAGTGGACGTTTCACGTGGTGGCGTCCGATTAGGTGTACACAGGCTGGCGCGCTGAGGCTTTGTCGCCTCGCAGGTGTTGAAAAAAAGCATCAAAGCCAGTGTGAGCAGAGTCGAACCCTGCACACTTCATCAAATAGCACGCTTCGACTACGCTCAGCGTGACTATTTTTTGATTTTTCAACAGCCTGCTCGCAAGAAAAGCAGGAAGAAAATCGCGGATTGTTGTTTACTTCAACAAAGCTGTCTCAACGCTCGATACGAGATTCTCCTCAGTCTGTGCTATGGAAATCTATCGAACTCAGAGGCAAGTGTCAAGTACATCAACACACCAACACGAGAATGACTCCTGTTACGATTTCATCCACAACCCTACCATGTGGTTTTCAGCCAGCTTTCAAAGATGGATTTCTGCAAAGACGTCGGGTCTTTCACTTTCTGAATTCTGTACGCCGGGACGCTCTGATTCTTCAACGTGACTTCGAACTCACGGAGCCTGTCGTCGCGAAAGACAGCGAGCTTTACCCTCTCCCCAGCCTTCATTTCCGGAATACGCTGCTGCAAATCCTGCGTTCGGACTCGAAAGCCATTCATGGACAAAATCTCATCGCCTAGATCGAGGCCCGCTTCATACGCTGGGGAATCAGCGTTGATGCGAATGACCCGAGCTCCGGCGCCCGCATCAGTCGTCTGCACGCCGAGCCATGGCTGCTGAATCGTGTCCCGCGCAGAAAGTTGAAGGCCGGCAAAACCAAGATATTTTTCCCACTCCAGCGGCTTCGTCCCGTGCACGAAATCATCAAAGAACGATTTGAGGTTCTTGCCGGAAAATTCCTCTGCGACTCTTTGAAAATCGTCGACGGTGTATCCCTTCTTCCCGAGGCGAAATCTCTGATACATCGTCTTCATAACGTCATCCAAAGAACTCTTGTTGCCGGAGTTCTGTCGAATTTCCATGTCGAGCAAGAAGGAAACAGCAGCACCTTTGTCGTAATAATCAGATTCGGCGTTGTACGCATTGGGTCTTTCGCGCCAGAGCTTGACCCAGGCATCAAAGCTCGACTCTGTCGCGGACTGAATTCGGTTTCCCGGCTTCAAGCGATCCTGTTGAATGGATCGAGCCATGGTTTGCAAGAATTGGTCGGCCGGGATGAGCCCGGTTCGGACAAGAAGAATCCCGCCGTAGTAGTCAGTTCCACCTTCAGCGATCCAAA
>CAYNRS010000037.1:1395-9028 GCA_964399565.1 uncultured Ignavibacteriaceae bacterium | reverse complement strand
TTTTGCCACTCTTGTTATTCAGCCACTGTTTGACCCGAAAGGAAGCGCATGAACGAAGGAAAAATTGTCCAGATCATCGGCCCCGTCGTCGATATTGATTTTTCGGGCGGATCCCTTCCTGCCATTCTCAATGCCGTTAAGATACCCAGAACGAATGTTGAAGGAGTTCAGGAAGATCTCATATGCGAGGTCCAGCAACAGCTGGGAGAAGACCGTGTTCGAACGGTGGCCATGGACGCCACAGATGGGCTGGTACGAGGCACGAAAGCATTCGATACCGGCAGTCCCATTACGGTTCCCGTGGGTCCGAAAGTTCTTGGCCGGCTCATCAACGTCATTGGACACGCTATTGACGGGCTCGCTCCTCTCGAAGCGAAAAAGATGTACCCCATCCATAGGCCTGCACCAACTTTTGAACAGCTTTCGACAAAAAAGGAAATGTTCGAAACCGGAATCAAGGTGGTCGACTTGTTGGAGCCGTACACAAAAGGAGGAAAGACAGGTTTATTCGGCGGAGCGGGTGTCGGCAAGACCGTATTGATTCAAGAGCTTATTCACAACATCGCCAAGCATCACGGCGGCTACTCTGTTTTTGGCGGAGTCGGTGAAAGAACGCGTGAGGGGAACGACCTCTGGCTTGAAATGAAGGAATCAGGGGTTCTCGACAAGACGGCGCTCGTGTTTGGTCAAATGAACGAGCCCCCCGGCGCACGGCAACGAGTCGGCCTCACAGCGCTCACCATGGCGGAATATTTTCGCGACGAGGAGGGCAAAGACGTTCTCCTTTTCATTGACAACATTTTCAGGTTTGTCCAGGCCGGTTCCGAGGTTTCCGCGTTGCTGGGGCGCATGCCCTCGGCGGTGGGTTATCAGCCGACACTTGGCACGGAGATGGGCGAGTTACAGGAACGCATTACGTCGACGAAAAAAGGGTCGATCACTTCCGTCCAGGCGATCTACGTTCCCGCGGACGATTTGACAGATCCTGCGCCTGCGACAACGTTCAGCCATCTCGATGCGACCACAGTGTTGAGCCGGCAAATCGTGGAAAAAGGAATTTATCCGGCGGTTGACCCGCTTGACTCGACCTCGCGTATTCTTGAGCCCGGGGTCGTCGGCGAAGAGCACTACTCCGTCGCCAAACGCGTGAAAGAAATCCTACAAACATATAAGGACCTTCAGGACATCATCAACATTCTTGGTATGGATGAATTGTCGGAGCAGGACAAAATCACAGTCGCTCGTGCGCGAAAAATCGAGAAGTTTCTTTCCCAGCCCTTCTTTGTGGCGGAACAATTCACAGGAACGCCCGGCCGGTACGTGAAACTCGAGGACACCATTCGGGGGTTCAAAGGCATCATCGACGGTGAATACGACAGCATACCGGAGAACGCTTTTTACATGGTGGGAACCATCGAAGACGTTCTCGAGCAGGCAAAGAAACTTCAGGCTGTCTAGCGATGGCTGAAAAGTTATTCCAGCTGGAGATCGTGACGCCGAAAAAGACCGTCTTCAGCGAAAAAGTCGAGAGTTTCAGCGCGCCGGGAATCGTCGGCGGTTTCCAGGTTCTCCACAGCCACGCTCCTCTGCTGTCTTCCATTCGAATCGGTGAAGTCAAGATTCTGGACGCAAGCGGCAAGGAATGGCGATACGCAACGTCGGGAGGTTTTGTTGAAGTGCGCGACAACAAGGTGGTGATGCTCGCGGAGACGGCGGAAAAGTCCGAAGAAATCGACACGAAGAGAGCCAACGCGTCGCTCGAGAGAGCGCAAAAGAGAATCGCGGAAAAGAAAATCGATACGGACCTCGACCGGGCAAGAATCGCGCTCCAGCGCGCGATCAATCGGCTGAAAGTTGCCCAGCATGCGTAGCATGAGCCCGCCGGGTGCACCTGTGGTCTTGCGTTCATCCCTGCTTCGTTGACATTCGCTCCCAGAACTCCTATATTCCACCCAGTTTTTTGACAATGCGGAAACGTATGTTCACGACGACCTCCTTGCCTCATTGTGAAACCGACACGCCCCACCATCGCTGAAGTAAACCTCCGTGCAATCGCCCAAAATTTTGACGAGATCCGAAAGCGTGTTGCCAAAGAAGCCGGGATCATGGCAGTGGTTAAGGCTAACGCATACGGCCACGGGGACACGGAAGTTCCACGGTTTCTTGAAAAACGAGGTGCCGGGTACTTTGGTGTCGCTTTTCCTGAGGAGGGCGCCCGTGTTCGTCAGTCGGGTGTAAAAAAGCCAATTTGTGTGTTTACGCTTGCAGCGATGCCCCAGCTTTCGCTTTACACGGATTTCAGGCTTGAAGCGACGGTTTCTTCGGTTTTTGACGTTCAATTGCTGGCGGCCCAGGCGAACAAAAGCAAGCGGACGATTCCGGTTCATGTAAAGGTCGAAACGGGTATGAACCGCATCGGTGCCCGACGACAAGATGTTGATGGGATAGTCCGTGTGCTGGCTCGTGAGCGTCGGCTCGCGTTGAAAGGGGTATTTACACATTTTGCGACATCCGAAGATAAGGACACGACGTTTGCGAGGAATCAGCTCGTAGAGTTTCAAAAAACGATTGAAGAATTAAAGAGGCAATCCCTTGAGCCGGAAGTCATCCATTGTGCCAACAGCGGCGCGATTCAACAACTGCCCGAAAGCCATTTTAATATGGTGCGGCCAGGAATCACCTTGTATGGGTATCATCCTTCACGAATGATGGAACACGATTTGCCTCTGACGCCTGCAATGAGCATCAAAACGACTGTTTCGTTCGTAAAGTGGGTCAACCCAGGCGAGAGCGTGAGTTATGGCAGGAGATTCGTTGCCCATCGGAAAACGAGAATTGCAACGTTGCCGATTGGTTATGCGGACGGCTATTCCAGGTTGCTCTCGAATAAATCGCATGTCCTTATCAACGGCCAAAAATTCCCCATTGCTGGAACTGTGTGCATGGACCAGCTTATGGTTGATGTCGGAAATAGCGACGTCAAGGTTGGCGACCAGGCGGTGCTTGTTGGAAGGCAAGGAGAGAGCCACATTACCGCCTGGGATTTGGCGGAAAAAATCGGGACGGTTCCTTACGAAATCTTGTGTGGAATTACTTCGCGCGTCCCCAGAGTGTATGTGAAATCATGAGCCGCGCTCAACAATACATTTCTTCGCTGTTTGAACACCTCCCGAAAGCCTCATTAGCCGAAGCACACCAGCAAACGTTTGATCAGATCAAAAACAAGATCGAGGCATCTCCCGATGTGGTGGAAGAGCTCAAGACGCTCTACAAAGTGAAAAACATGTCGGACATTGCGTTGAGTTTGCTGTGGATAGCCGAGAAGGTGGAGAACGACCCTTCGAGGCTCGATCCTTCAACGGATGAAGAGGCGCTCGTGTTTTCAATGTTGCAGAATGCCTTGACGGGTAGTTCCGGCGGTTTCTCCCCGGCAATGGGTGTTGAGTCCCCGCCAATTTTGGCACCTGAAACGCCAGCTGAGACTCCAGCAGCGACGTTCGATTTCCCGTCGCCTGAGGAAAGCGTCGCGAATCCCTTTGATTCTTTGCCAACAACGGCATCGACTCCTGAACCTGAGTCCGAGCAGCCACCTCCCCTGGAAACCGGTTCTGCATTCGATGTTTTCGATGCGCCGTCAGCGGAAGCGCCGGCAGCTCCGGTCGATTCTGTATTTGGCTCCGAGACGGCAGCTGCTGAAGCTCCCCCGACGGAGTCGCCTTCGCCTGAAGGATTCGGCGCTCCTACCCAGGAAGCATCACCCGAGCTTCCTAGCATATCTGAGCCCCCGATAGAACCGACAGCGCCACCCGAACCACCGGCGGCCACACCAGCGGAATCTGCGCCTGCAGTTGTTGCGGCAGCAGGTGACGAGGTTCAGCATGCTGCTTTGTTCGAAAAATTCATTGAGGCGCTCCAAAGTGGAGCGGAGGATCGAATGGCTCTATTCGATCAGCTTGTTCAAGTTACAACGAGTGCGGCATCTGGGAGTGGGCAACAGGATTACAAGGACTACTCGCAGCTCCTCATCGATCTGTTGAAATCGCTTAATGATAACCAAATGCTCGACGATATTCGGGCTATGAACATGCTTTCAACAGCTTTTGATCCGTTCTCACAATGGGCAAAAGCGGACGCCGCAGGTCGGGAAGGTCTCCTCTTTCAGGGAATCGAAGCCTTGAAAGGTTTTAAAGCTCTGTTCGAGTAAGCTACTTTCAGCATGAGCCACATCTATGCGGTGATTATGGCAGGGGGGGTTGGCTCCCGCTTTTGGCCTCGCAGCCGCGAACGCACTCCCAAGCAACTCATAGAAATTTTCGGCTCAGGAACGATGATCCAGAATACGGTCAATCGTATTCAATCACTCGTCCCGGCCATGAACACCTTTGTTGTAACAAACAAGCTGCAGGAGGAGGCGATTTATCGCCAACTGCCGTTCTTGCCGAAGGAAAACATCCTGGTTGAACCCGTCGGCCGCAATACTGCCCCCTGCATCGGTTTGGCTGCGCTCTGGATCAAACAAATAGACCCGGAGGGTGTTTTGGTGGTGCTTCCTGCGGACCACATCATTGAAAAACCAGACGAATTCCTTCGTATCGTTCAGCTTGCAGCAAAAGTCGCCAATGAGACGGACAGCTTGCTTACCATCGGCATCAAACCCACGCATCCGGAAACGGGCTACGGCTATATCCAGTTTGACGATGAAGCACACTCCCACAATCCATTCCATAAGGATGGAGTATACCGTGTAAAAACCTTCGCGGAAAAACCCAATGTCGAGACAGCGCAAAAGTTTCTGCAAAGCGGAGATTTTTTGTGGAATAGCGGCATGTTTGTCTGGAAGGCAGGCTCCATTCTCAAAGAGATTCAAGTCCACATGCCCGACTTGCATGAGCAACTTGTTGCACTTGAGCAAAAGCTGCGGACGCCATCATACCAGATGGCGCTTGAGCATGCGTACGGCATCATCCGAAGCATTTCCATCGATTACGGCATCATGGAAAAGGCCGGGAATGTGTTTGTTGTCAACGGGGACTTTGGATGGAGCGATGTCGGGTCCTGGGATGAGGTGTTTCGGTTGACGAAAACGGATGCCGAAGGGAATGCGGTGAAAGGCCATGCGCTTCTGAAGGATGCCAAAGCGAACTACATTGATGGCGGGAACAAGTTTGTCGGCGTTGTTGGCGTCGAGAATCTTATCATCATTTCAACGGACGACGCTATTCTGGTGTGCAAAAGAGGCCGGTCGCAGGACGTGAAGGAGATTGTTGATTACCTTCGACGGAAGCAAATGAATGATTATCTGTAAAAGGAGCGCCCGGAGCTTCACCGTCCTCCTCACTGCATTTATGTTCATCGGGTGTGCCTCATCGCCTCGGTTTGTCGAGAAGGAAAAAAGTCGCGATAGCACCGAACGGACTTCGTCGACGGTCGAAAAGTCCGAACCTGAAAAATCTGTCAGAGTTTCCACCGGGAAAGTCCTGTTGACGCTCGAAGGGGTGGCGTCCTATTATGCTCACGACTTTCACGGAAAATTGACATCGAACGGAGAGACGTTTGACATGAATGCCCACACTGCCGCTCATCGCACATTTCCGTTTGGCACGAAAATACGGGTCACGAACCTTGAGAACAATCTTGTGGTGATCGTGCGGGTGAACGACCGTGGGCCGTTCAAAGAGGGACGAATGATAGACATGTCGCTTGGTGCAGCAAAAGAAATCAATCTTGTGAAAACAGGAACTGCACGGGTCAGACTTGAAGTGTTGGAGTGGGGGGACGGGAAATAGTGGCAAAGGCACTTATCACCGAGCGAGATGTCCTTGATGCCGTAAAAAACGGAGCGCGCTCTATTTCGCTCGCTCCGGGAGGGATTATCACTCCCTCTGCGCGCGACGCCGCCTTGCAACATCACATTGAAATCCAGGAGGGCCCGTCTGTTTCTCCTTCAACACCACAGGGAGTCCAGTCGATAACGGTCCATGGACCGAAAGAACATCGCGCTCCCAACGCATCGATTGTCATTGCACTTGGGGCAGACCATGGAGGATTTCAGCTGAAAGAAACGCTCAAGGGATATTTGTTGGAGCTGGGATACCGCGTTGCGGATGTTGGAACAAACTCCGAACAACCCTGCGACTATCCTGATTTTGCGTATGCGGTGGCCTTGCTTGTGGGAAGGGGTGAGGCGGATAAAGGCATCATGGTAGATGGCGTTGGTGTTGCGTCCGCCATTGTTGCCAACAAGGTTCCCGGAATCCGCGCAGTCTGCGCTTCAACAGAATTCGTCGCCCGGAGCAGCCGTGAGCACAACGATGCAAATGTGCTTACCCTTGGGGGAAGAGTGTTAGGGTCTGAAGCGGCTAAGGTGATCGCGAAAACGTGGCTTGAAACGTGGTTTGGGGGAGGCCGACACGCGGGCAGAATCGAGAAGATCTCGAATATCGAAGCGAAATTCAGCAAAAAATAGGTTTGAGTTCGAAATCATGTTTCGAAGGAATGGCCGCGCTGAGTTCGCGGCCTTTTAGTTTGTAGACAATGAGGCTGAAAGTCAAGGTTAAGCCGTATTCATCCACAAACCGCGTGGAACAACTTCCGGATGGCACATTTGTCGTCCATGTGAAGGTCCCTCCAATCGAAGGCAGGGCGAATGAGAAGGTCGTTGAGGTTCTGGCAGAATATTTCAAGCGGCCGAAACGAAATGTTGTGATTCGCTCGGGGCTTTCAGGAAGGCACAAAATTGTTGAGATCACCTAAATCGTTCTTCATTCAGCAGGTGAACTTGGCGCTTTTCTTGAGCTTTTATGTCGAAAACGCTTCAGGTGTGGACTCTCTTAGCACGGAGACCATAGTTCCCGGCGTAAAGTACACACGTTACGAGAAGGCGGGGCCATTCAAGATTCACGTGGTTACAATCGATCTGAACAGAGAATATCTCCAAATCAGAGCTTTTAGGCCGGATAGCCTCGTTCCCACATCAGTGCAGGCCAGGATGAACGACCGGCCGGGACACAAGGTTCTTGCTGCCATAAACGCCGATTTTTTCAGCTTCCGGACTCACTGGCCAGTTGGCAATCATGTATCCCATGAGATGTTTGCAGTTGGCGTGACGAGCCGACGTACACACTTCGCCATTAGAAGCAACAAGAAACCCGTCATCGATCAATTGTCATTTCTTGGATCGATAGAGTCTAAAACGGGAACCGTCTATCAAATAAACGCCGTAAATCAGACATTAGGGCGCGATAGCATGGTGTTTTACAATTCGTATTGGACTAGCAGGCTGACATCAGGAGTTCAAGCGAAGTCCATTCTTTTGAGGTTGCTCGAGCCCGAGTGGACATTCGGAGACACACTCAAGTTGGTGGTTGAGAATAATATAACTTCGCTTGGCGGGAATATCGGAGACCGGGAAGCGGTCCTTGCGTTTGACCGATCGCTTGATTTTTCAGACCTCCTACAGGTGGACATTACAGATACTCTGAAACTGTTCCTTGGTTTTCAACAGCCATTGACTGATGCCATGGAGGTTGTCGGCGGCGGTGGAAGAATACTGGAGGACGGTAAAAAGGTCTTCAGAGAAAGAAGTTTGTCCGAAGGCATACGAGAAGATTTTCTGGTTCGTCGCCATCCGCGG
>CAYNRS010000037.1:0-1385 GCA_964399565.1 uncultured Ignavibacteriaceae bacterium | reverse complement strand
TTTTGTCGGTTTTGACAGGGACACGACTCAGCTGTTTTTTGGGGTGGTGGATGGCCGTCAAGAAAGCAGCATTGGCATGAACTTCGAGGAAATGGCGGATTTTCTTTTATCCCTTGGGACGTGGAATGCTTTAAATCTGGACGGAGGCGGCTCCACAACGATGGTCGTTCATGGAAAAGTCATGAACTCTCCTTCGGACAAAACAGGAGAGAGGCCCGTGGCAAACTCACTTCAGGTCATTAGCACAAAGAATGAATAGATCAAAGGAGGTTGAAATGAATTTCAAACGACTGGTGGCAATTGTCCACGTAACACTGCTCGTGAATTTTGGGAGCGCCCAGGAACTCAAGAACCCGTTGCCGCCATTGAGGGAACAGGCACGGATTCAACAAGAATGGCTAAAAACACGTCTCGAGACAATCCTCCCAAGGCTGATGAGAGAAAACGGTGTGCACATGTGGGTTGTGCCGATGCGGGAGTACAATGAGGACCCGGTGTTTTCGTCGCTCGTTTCTGCTACGACGTTTTCCGCCAGAAGGCGTACGATCTACGTTTTTTATGACTGTGGACCCGAAAAGGGAATCGAGCGGCTTGCTCTTGGAGGGAGCTCCCAGGGAGGCCTGTACGTCGCGTATCGCGACACAACGCTGGGAAACGCAGAACTGTGGGGAAAAGACCAGTGGAAGTTGCTGACGAAAGTCATTGAAGAGCGGGATCCAAAAACGATCTGCGTGAACATTTCATCAACACACGCGTTTTCCGACGGATTGAGCGCCGGCGAGTGGGAACAATTACTGGAGTCTCTCAGCGAAAAGCACCGAAAGAGGATTATACGTGCCGAAAGACTCCCCCTGGACTATATAACCCTGAGAATCCCCGAGATGATGCCGTATTACCGCCAGATGATGGAAACTGTTCATGGAATTATCTCAGAAGCATTTTCGAATAGAGTCATCATTCCTGGCAAAACAACGACGCAAGACGTTGTGTGGTGGATGAGGCAAAAGACTCATGACCTCGGCTTTGGAACGTGGTTCCAAACGAGTGTCGACATTCAGCGAAAGGACGTGGACATGTCGAGTGCAATCAATCCGGTCATTGAGCGTGGAGATGTCCTTCACTGTGATTTTGGAATCACGGCAATGAGACTCAACACGGATACGCAGCACATGGGATATGTTCTCCGGGAGGGTGAGCGAGACATTCCTCCAGGAATCAAGAAGGCCCTGGCTCACAGTAACAGGCTTCAGGACGTTCTTCTCGAAAACATGAGGGTAGGGTTAACTGGCAATGAGATACTTTTCCGAACTCTGGCTCAAATGAGGAAGGAGGGAATAAACGGCACCGTTTATACGCATCCCATCGGTGAGCACGGCCATGGCGCC
>CAYNRS010000036.1:0-9073 GCA_964399565.1 uncultured Ignavibacteriaceae bacterium | reverse complement strand
CCTAAGCCAAACAATTTGCCCTCGATCTGTGCGATGACATCTCCGGGGACCATCGTCGACTTCGGTGGTTCTTCAGGCTGGTGCTGGGATTACTTGCAGAACTCTTTGCCGGGGCACGGGATCTCGTCCTATGTCATTGTGGAAATCGAGTCGATTGTTAACTACATGAAAAATAGCGGACTTCACAGCGACTTCGTCAATTACCTAACCCTGGATGATCCTCTCGATCCCTGCGATCTGTTGTACTGCAACAGTGTACTGCAATATTTCGAGTCTAATGCGCCATTATTCTCGTTGGTGGAGCGTACTACTCCGGAGTTCATTTTTCTGGAAGATGTAATGGCCAAAGACGAAAATGATTTTTTTACAACGCAATCTTATTTCAACTCGGCCATTCCCTACCGGTTTCTTGGGCTACGGAAATTACTCACGGATTTGTCACGTCTTGGCTACCACGAATCAGTTCGATGCCCTTATGCGTCCCCCGTCCTGGATGTCATAAAGCCATTTGCGATGGAGAATTTTCCGGAGAGTAAGAGGCTGCGCTATTCATCGAGTATTCTGTTAAAAAAGTCTGAGGGACAATGAAAGTCAGCAAATGTCATTTAGAAGGGATTCTTTTAATCGAGCCCATTACCCATGCCGATGACAGGGGCTTTTTTCTGGAAAGCTTCGAAAGGGAAAGATATCGGGAGCTTGGCATCACGGAAGATTTTGTCCAGGATAATCACTCTCGCTCCAGAAAGAATGTACTGCGTGGACTTCATTTTACGAAGAACAAGCCGCAAGCCCAGATATTAACTGTGATGAGAGGCAGGATATTTGATGTGGTCGTTGATATCCGGAAAGGTTCGCTGACTTTTGGAAAATGGTTTGGCGCAGAACTAGGTGATGAAGGCCTGCGTCAGATATATATACCGCACGGATTTGCGCACGGTTTCTGTGTGCTGTCCGAGTTCGCTGACCTGCACTATAAAGTCAGTCAGCGATACGATCCCGGTGGTGAATGCGGAATAATCTGGAATGATATTGAGATAAAGATTGATTGGCCGGTCAGAGAACCACTCATATCTGAACGGGATCTGAGGCATCAACGATTGGAAGATATATAAATGGTCATTAGAGATCGCTGGAGCAAAGTGAGTATCGCCTGTGAATACCTCGTTATATGGGGTGCATCTGATCAATGCCGTGTTAACTATCCAATATTAAAATCTCTGGGGTATCATATTGCAGCATTAATTGATGATGCGCCCGGCATGCTCTCTCCTTTTGAAGGTGTGCAGCTTTACAAGGGTATGCAGGGTTTTGATCATTTCCTCAAAACATTTCCAGCCAAAGATCTCGGATTCGTGGTGGCTATCGGGAACCCCTTTGGTGATGTACGCTTGAAATTGCATGATCTTATGAAAAATAAAGGTCTCACGCCGGTTTCTTTCGCCGACCTGACCGCATTAATTTGTAAAACCGCCACCTATGGAGAAGGTCTTCAGGTTATGCCTTCTGCGATAGTACATGGCGATGTTAAAATCGGCCGCCAATGCATAATTAACACAAGGGCCCTTGTTGAGCACGACTGTGTATTAAAAGATGGGGTAGAAATTGGCCCTGGCGCTGTTCTTTGCGGCCGTGTGCAGGTTGGAGAAAACTCCTGGATAGGAGCAAATGCTACGGTCAGACCAAGAGTGTCAATTGGTGACAATACTATTATTGGCGCCGGCGCTGTTGTAGTCACTGATATTCCCGGCAATGTTGTCGCTGTTGGCGTCCCTGCCAGAGTAATCCGTGAAAATAGACCCAAATAAGAATGAAATTTACATGGCCGGTCCCTGGATGACCGAGTTAGAGGAGCGTTTTGTTCTCGACGCTGTTCGAAACGGCTGGTACGGCAAGCAGGCATATTACTATGTGGAGACATTCGAGACTGAATTTGCGAAGTATCACGATCGCAAATATGCGCTGATGACGCCCAACTGCACGACGGCCCTTCACTTGCTGCTGGCTGGTCTGGGCATTGGCGAGGGCGATGAAGTGATTGTTCCCGATTGCACCTGGGTTGGTTCAACAGCCTGTATTACTTATCAGCGTGCCATGACGGTCTTCGCGGACATTGACCCTGTTCATTGGTGCCTGACTCCACAGTCGATCGATAAGGCGATAACTCCGCGCACCAAGGCGGTCATTGTGGTGGATCTTTTTGGCAACATGCCGGATTGGGACGGCATCAAAGCTCTCTGTGAACGGCGTGGCATTCTCATGATTGAGGATGCTGCCGAGGCATTGGGCTCGATCTACAATGGTACCCGCGCAGGGAAGTTCGGCATTGGCTCCACATTCAGTTTTCATCGCACCAAAACCATTGCCACCGGTGAGGGCGGGATGCTTTTGCTTGATGATGAAAACCTGTACCAAAGGTGTAAGTTCTTGCGTGATCATGGCCGGGCACCAGGCACTTACTACAATACTGAAATCACTTTCAAGTATATGCCGTTCAATGTGCAGGCGGCATTGGGCTATGCACAATTTCAGCGAATTGATGAACTTGTGGGCAAGAAACGCTGGATCTGGCTGGGGTTTTGCGACCGGCTGTCGGATATCCCTGATATTCTGCTGAATCCGGAACCAGAGGGTGTAACGAATGGTGTTTGGGCCACCGCCATGATTTTTGGCAAGACCCATAATATGACTGGTGACAAGGCTTTAGCCGGACTTCTGAAATTGGGACTCCCCGCGCGGCCATTTTTTTATCCCCTGAGTTCTCTTCCGGCCTATCCGGGAAGAGAAACCGAGGGAAGGAAGAATAATCCTGTGGCATACGACACCTCGGAGCGAGGGATCAATCTGCCCTGCGCCCTTAATCTTACTGACCAGGATCTGGATGTGGTTTCAAAAGGCATCCACACCTTGCTGGGACTGTAATTCTGATTCCAACTTGCGCCGTTACAACTGCGAATTATAATCGATATGGCCAACGTGACACCAATCCATTTCCAAATGCATGAAGATGAAAACGGCGTTCTCTACGTGTACGAGTGCGGCCGGCATGTTCCTTTCGATATTCGGCGTGTCTTTACCGTGTTCGCCAGGTGTGGAGATGTTCGAGGGGATCATGCGCACAGGAAATGCACGCAACTACTCGTCTGTGTATCGGGAGAAATCCGTGTCAGCTGCGATGATGGTTCGGTTGTAACTCAGTATCTTCTCGACAATATGGGTATGGGTTTGTTAGTTCCCCCCGGCATCTGGGCCAAGGAGGAATATATTGTGGGCGATGCTGTCTTAATGGTGCTGTGCGATCGCGGCTACGAGGCCGATGATTACATTCGTGACTATAATGATTTCAAAACATTTCTTGAATTAAAGGAATCAAGATGAAAGATCCGTCATCAGCGCCACAACAGGAAAAGACCATCATTACAAAAGATGAGTTCTTTAAAATCAATGAGCAATCTGCTCATAAAATGAGCCTGGACAAAAAACTTCAAAGCAAGGCGCTTGAAGTTCTCGTCGATGCAGATCGCCATCGTTGGATACATCAAACCACATGGTTTGGAGAGCCACTTCTTAACCTTCCTCAAGACATGTTTGCCATACAGGAAATTGTTTGGCGCACTAGGCCGGAATTTATTATTGAAGTCGGTGTGGCTTGGGGGGGAGGGATGCTTTTTGAGGCGTCTTTGCTTGAAATCCTGGGCGGCCAAAAAGTCATTGGAATAGATATCTTTATACCTCCTGATTTGCGCCAACGTCTCTCCAGCCATGGAAGGTTATCTGAACGACTTGTGCTTATTGAAGGAAGCAGCACTGCTTCTGACACACTCGCTCAAGTCAATGAGTTGCTGGGTGGATCCGGAAAAGTTCTCGTTATTCTTGATTCCTATCACACCCATGAGCACGTTCTCAATGAACTTCGCTCCTATGCGCCCCTGGTAGAGAAAGGTCAATATCTCATTTGTTGCGATACCGTTGTTGAATATATCCCTCCCCAACTTCATCGTTCACGTCCTTGGGGGCCTGGCAATAATCCTGCGACTGCTGTTAAGGAATTTCTCTCTGAAACAGATCGATTTGCCGTTGATGAAAAGATTGATCAACGCCTGCTTTTCTCATGTCATCCAGGCGGATATTTGCTGGCGGTAAAATGAACTGTACAAACTCACCAAACAAGTTTTAAAAATAAACCGGATGTATACACAAATGAGGATTCACAAACGAAAATAGTTGTTACCGGTGCTCTCGGTCATATCGGCTCCCGTCTCATTCGGGATCTGCCTTATTCCTTTCCTGGAAGCGAAGTTGTGATGGTTGATAACATGATGACGCAACGATACTGCTCACTGTTTAATCTGCCAAAAGAAGGAAACTACCGATTCATCGAGGCGGACATTGCTCAGATGGAGTTGCAGTCTTTGCTGGAAGGAGTAGAGGTAGTTATCCATCTTGCCGCCATAACCGATGCTGCTGGCAGTTTTGACCGGGCTGAACAGGTGGAGCGGAACAACTTCAATGCCACCAAGCGGGTGGCCGAGGCTTGTGCAAAACATGGGGTGCGTTTGATCACTCTGTCTTCCACCAGCGTTTATGGCACCCAGGCGGATTTAGTGGATGAGGATTGCACTGAAGATGAGCTGAATCCGCAAAGCCCTTATGCCACCACCAAACTGAAGGAAGAGCGGCTGGTTCAACAACTTGTAAAAGACCAGGGGTTAAGGGCAGGGATCTACCGCTTCGGAACGATCTTTGGGACTTCCCCAGGCATGCGTTTTCATACCGCAGTAAACAAGTTTTGCTGGCAGGCCGCCATGGGCCAACCTATTACGGTATGGAGCACAGCCTACGATCAGAAACGCCCTTATCTTGATCTGGGTGATGCATGCAGAGCAATTACGCATATTATCCGTAAAGAGTTGTTTGATGGCAGGGTATACAACGTCTTGACCCTGAATGCCACGGTGCGTGAGGTCGTTGAAATCATCCGCACTTTTGTTCCCATGCTTGAGGTTCAATTTGTCGAGAACAAGATTATGAATCAATTGAGCTATAAGGTAAGCGATGCACGATTCCGCGAAACGGGGTATGTGCCATCGGGATCGTTATCTGAATCGCTGGCACAGGAATTGAAATTGATCTCACTCGGGCTCAATTGAAAACTAAAGTTTTGCCAATCACAGTCCGGAAGACAGCCTAGGATCGGCCTTATCTTGGGTTGAAAGATTCTTTTTACACCTGCCTATGCTACTCAAAGAGGCGTAGGCAAATGGTTGCAGGCCCCACTTAAGAAATGCAAAAAATTTCTAAACAAATGTGAGTATTTCTATCTGCCAGAGATACTCTATAACATCGGGAAATCTATGAGAACGTTAATGCTTGGCGTGATGAAATATGTTTTACCACCTATAGTCACAGTAGTCATATTGAAATTATGGAGGAAGGCTAGAGGCATTGGATTTTTTACCTTTAGGGGCCATTGGCAAAAACTTGAAGATGTGCCTGTAGATAGAAATAGTTATAACGACCCCGAGCTTGTGTCTCGCCTATGTTCTTCTCGGTTGAGCAATATTGTCAGCAGTAGAAAGCGAGACGAGTTGCCCGATCCAGAAACAGACGATTGCGGGAAATCTATTCTTCCCCTTATCACATGTATCGAACTCCTCAGGGGGCGTGAGCTTACTATCTTGGACATCGGGGGGGGGTGGGCATTGATTTAAGCTTTGTATTACAAAGAGTGAAAATGGTTTATGACCCATTAGAAGAGGCAAGAGTCCATTATCACATCGTGGAAACGCCATCGATGTGCCAAGCGGCGACTCCGATCCTCGAAAAGTTATCAGAAGATTTTCCCAAAATCAGTGTTTTTGTGCATGATAGTTTTCCCCAAGCTCTTCAGAATCCCTTAATAGTGAACATTAAGGGTACGATTCAGTACATAATCGACTATAAAGAAACTTTATCTAAAGTTAGCCAGCTTAACCCGCTGTTCATCATCGTTTCCAATACGCCTATGACAAGGAGCCAGACTTACGCAAGGATGCAATTGAATATGCCGTTTAGGAAGTTGGCCCAATGGGTATTTTGCTACGCTGAATTCATAGCGTTTATTACTGGCTTAGGCTATAGACTCATCTATATAGAGAATCACAAACAAGACCATAGTCAAATTGGAATGCCTAAAGGCGTGGATACGCAGGTTGTAAGCTTGGTATTTGCACGTAAGTAGGCATGCGTCGATGGAACCTCGCCTTGCTGAGCGAACACTGTCGCTTAATTACAAGATCAATCAAATGATCAAGAAACTTATTTCGCTCATTGCATACTACAAATTTGGAGTTGTCACAGTGATCTTTCGAGAGCTGCTCTTCCAGGCAGCAAAGCGGACCCCGTTCATCCAGTTTCTACGGACAAGCGTATACGACTTTGAAATGTTTATCCCGGTAAAGAATGATGGAATTGGGAGGCAGTTGTTTGTATTACGCGGACGCGAGTCCGACCACAAATGGATGATGGACAGGGAGGTCCACAGAGGTAATGTAATCTTGGATATAGGTGCAAATATCGGCTATTACGCACTGATGGAGGCAAAGAGGCTGCAAGGAAGTGGCAAGATACATGCAATTGAACCTGATCCAAGAAATATTAGATTTCTTGAAAAGAACATTTCGTCATCTGGATTGCAGAATCTTATAGATGTGCGTGAGGGTGCGATATCCAATTTCGACGGACAACTGGATTTTGCCCTAGCAGACAGCACGAACCTCAGCAGTTTTAATACATTGACCGCACCTGCATCAAAAATAATCAAAGTGACCGTATATGAATTTGGTGCCTACGTTGAGCGTATAGGGAAAATTGACCTGGTTAGAATGGATGTGGAAGGGCATGAAGTGGAGATACTTTGCTCGCTTGCAGAACTTCTTAAACGGAATATAGATCTCGCACCAAAGAAGATCATATTTGAGACTCACCGGTATGGCGCCAACCAGGAAAAGATGGCCGGCATATTGCAGGCGCTATTTGACTACGGGTACACGGTGAAATATATCTCATCTGATGATGAGCTTTCAGCAAAGGGATCTGTTTTCAGTCAATTCGGATACAGTCCATTCAAGATACTCGAGGAATGGAGAGTCAGCCGTGGGCTTTATCGAAATATTTCTTCACAAGATGCAATCGAGCTGATTTCCCGCAGGCGTGGTACTCGGACTGTCTGTCTGGAGTTCTCCCCCGCGGGCCAGGCAATCGATGCACTTGCGCATAATACAACTGAATAATCGGAAGTTTACAATGATGAATGTAAATGACCTGACAGTCGTGTTGACTCTTAAGGACAGGGCAAGCTTTACGTATCGCTGGATGCGCTGGATGAATGATCAGGAGTTTCCCTATAAGATATTCATTGCGGACGGCGGCGCGGATAAAGACGTTGAGAAACATCTTGGTAGTTATCAAAACTATCCTAATCTTGATTATGAGTACATCAGGTATCCATATGATAGCGACGTGGAAGTTTTTGTAAGGAAAGTCGCTGATGTGGCATCCAGAGTGAAAACGAAGTTTGTCATGGTGGCGGATAACGATGATTTTATTCTGTTAAACCCCCTGGAAGAGAATCTTCATTTGATGCGGGAAAGGGATGATGTTCATACCCTCGGCCCGGGACAGTATCGATTTAAGATCCATAAGGACCCTGGATCAATAGATAACCTGGCATGCGCAGATGACGCAAAAATCACTTTCAGAAGATTGAGGTACGTTTTGGACCAGGGACTTGAGGATTCTGATCCATTAAAAAGGATGTTAACGGTGGCCGAGAAGTTCTATAGTGCATTCATCTATTACGGAATTCACCGGACCGATGATTACCAGCGTATTAACCGCAGATTGCAGGAAATGGGGACGAAGAGATCTGTCGTCATCGAATGGTTTACGAACAACTCTTATGCGATTGCCGGGAAGCTTATTCTGGATCGTTCAGATCCATTCCTTGTGCGGCAGGACGACACCAGCCAGGGTGCAACTTCGACCTATTCCGTAGAAAATAGCGCGAATATTTTCCTCCTGCGGGACTGGTCAGGCCAACTATATGCGATGATCGATAATCTTTATGAGCAGTATGCGGCGATGGGGTACGAGCTGGATAGTGAGACGTTTGAAGAGTGTTTCCGTGATGCGTTCCGTAAACACATGCTTTCAGGGATGGAATTCAGGAAGCTCGCGGATAAGTTCAGAAAGTTTCCGAAGCTGTATGCCATGGGCCGCATAGTATTCGGCATTTACCGGGGACGTGGAGATCGGAATATTTCCAATGCGGAACTGAAAAACAATCTGGATTTGTATCGAGTATTGTGCTTCTTGAAACAATACAAACATCCACAGTCTTCTTCGATTAATCATCTCTCAAAGACGCTTTAAATCTTACTTCAAACGTCTCTCTGGTTTCAGCCATGAAATGCATGCACTGATCGTGCGTGTCCTATGATATCGATCGTTATTACTTCCTATAACCGTGCCACACTTGTCGCACAGGCAATAGATAGTGCGCTCGGGTTCATTGACGAAATTGGTCAAGGTGAGATTATCATCGTAGATGATTACTCAACGGATGGGACGGTCGGTTGCATTGCTGCGAAATATCAGCCGTATCTCGACAATGGACGAATTACTTTAATTCAGCACAAATCAAATTTGGGTGTAACCGGAGCAAAGAACAGCGGGGTGAATGTTGCAACGGGGGATTGGATTATGTTCCTCGACTCAGATGACGAACTGCAACCGGATGTTGCGATAAGAATGAATGAAATACTTCAGGCTGTTCCTGAATCGTGCCCGGTCGTTTTTTTCCGCTGTATTAATGAAGAAGGGCAACTGATTGGTCCAAAACAGCCAGCAGAGTTCTGGTTGGGGTTACCCGAGTTACTGCGCCAGGGTACACCTGGTGAGTGCATTCCAGTAGTACGTAACAAACATTTCTCGAGATTCAAATTCGACGAAGATCTTCGTGGGTTTGAAGGATTAACCTATGCCAAAATGATCCGAGAGTTTGGGCCATCGTTGGTGTCTCCGATTGTGGCTCGAG
>CAYNRS010000035.1:0-9181 GCA_964399565.1 uncultured Ignavibacteriaceae bacterium | reverse complement strand
GGCCTTTACCTCGGCGCGGGTGGCCAGTTGATTGACAACCACACAACGATTGACCACGCAAAGCCTCATTGTCCCAGTCATGAGTTATACAAAGGCATTTTGGCGGGCAGGTCGAAGGGAGTATTCAACGGAAAGATTTTTGTTCGCAAGGAAGCTCAGAAAACGGATGCAAAACAAACGAACAAGAACCTCGTTCTTTCAGATGAGGCATCAATTGACACAAAACCGCAATTGGAGATCTATGCAGACGACGTCAAATGCACTCACGGCGCCACCATCGGCCAGCTTGACGAGGAGGCGGTCTTCTATCTGAGGTCCAGGGGTATTGGTATGGAGAAGGCGCGTGACATCCTTATTTACGCCTTTGCCAGCGATGTTATCGACAGGATCAAAATCGCCGGGATGCGTGAAAAACTGCAGGCCATGCTCCATGAGTGCTTGGAGCAGAGTCGTGCATTTCAAAACTCATGAAGCACTCTGAAGACATATTGACGCCAACTTCGCAGGAAATGCTGTTCGATGTGGAGCGCGTTCGAGGGGATTTTCCAATCCTCAGTCAAAAAGTCCGGGGAAAACCGCTTGCCTATCTCGATAATGCGGCTACAAGCCAAAAGCCGCGAGCGGTCATTGACGCGATGAAGCGTTATTACGAGTCGGTGAATTCGAACGTTCATCGGGGAGTTCATTATCTCAGCGATCGGGCGACGATGGAATTTGAAGAGGCGCGGGCGAAGATCCAGCGCTTCATCAGTGCTCGATATTTGCACGAGGTGATATTTGTCAGGGGAACGACAGAAGGGATCAATTTGGTCGCCCAGTCCTACGGACGGAAAAACGTCGGAGAAGGCGACGAAGTTCTGATTTCGGGCATGGAACATCATTCCAACATTGTCCCGTGGCAAATTCTCTGCGGGGAGAAGCGAGCACATCTCCGGGTGATTCCGATTAGCGACAGTGGCGAGATTCTGCTGGAGGAATATGAAAGACTTCTGAGTAAGAAGACTAAACTCGTTTCTTTGGGACATGTTTCAAATGCATTGGGCACCATTAACCCGGTCAAGAACATGATCGCAATGGCTCACGACCGGGGAATTCCAGTTCTGATTGACGGCGCACAGGCGGTTCCACACATGAATGTCAACGTGCAGGATCTGAATGCGGACTTTTATGTTTTCTCAGGGCACAAGATGTTTGGTCCGACTGGAATCGGTATCGTTTATGGAAAAACGGAGTTGCTCGAATCAATGCCACCGTATCAGGGCGGAGGCGACATGATCAAATCTGTGACCTTCGAAAAAACCGTCTATAACGAACTCCCCTACAAATTCGAAGCGGGTACCCCTAACATTGAAGGTGCAATTGGCATTGGTGCAGCTGTTGACTATCTCAACGGATTTGACTGGAACTCGCTTTCAGCGTATGAACATGATTTGCTGACGTATGCCACCGATGCGATTTCTCCAATCACGAAACTTAAAATCGTAGGAACGGCCCCGGATAAAGCCGGAGTTATTTCTTTTGTCATGGAGGGCGTCCACCCTCACGACATTGGGACGATCCTTGATCAAGAGGGAATTGCGATTCGGACAGGACATCATTGTGCTCAGCCCGTGATGCAGCGTTTTGGCGTGCCGGCGACTGCCCGAGCTTCATTTGCTTTTTATAATACCAAGAGCGAAGTTGATACCTTTGTGAAGGCACTCTACAAAGTGAACGAGGTGTTCGGGTAATGTCTGAGCTCAAAACCCTTTACCAGGAAGTCATCCTTGACCATAACAAGCATCCGAATAATTTCAGGAAGATCGAAAACGCAGATCGCGAAGTTGAAGGATACAACCCATTTTGCGGAGATCATTATACCCTGTATCTGAAACTCAAAGGCGATAAGATTGACGATATCAGTTTTACAGGCTCAGGTTGTGCGATTTCGAAGGCTTCGGCATCTGTCATGACGACAGTGCTGAAAGGCAAGACAATGGAAGACGCGCGACGCCTGTTCGAAACGTTTCATCAACTTGTGACGGGTCATCATGACGGTTCGATGGATGATTTGGGGAAATTGGCAGTTTTCTCTGGAGTAAGTGAATTCCCTGCACGAGTGAAATGCGCAATACTCGCCTGGCACACTGTGCAGAGTGCACTGAATTCGAAACAAACCGCAACGACTGTCACGACGGAATAATTCAATTTCTAAGGAGGAGTTACCATGGATGAAGTCATAGTCCAATCTCAACCCGACGTTGTTGAGGAAATCATCATCACCCCGCGGGCCGCTCAGGAGGTTCGCAAAATCAAATCAGACAACAATATACCCGAGACTCATGCTTTGCGACTTGGTGTCAAGGGCGGGGGCTGCTCAGGGATGTCGTACGTTCTGGCGTTCGACGAGAAGCCGCGGCAGGGAGACAAGACCTTTTCACTCGAGGGGCTCACTGTCTATGTCGACCCGAAAAGCCTTTTTTATCTTTCCGGTACGACCCTGGATTTTAACGACGGGCTGAACGGCCGGGGCTTTGTGTTTAACAACCCTCAGGCTACCAAAACCTGCGGCTGTGGCCATTCCTTTGGAGTCTGAACATCTCCATGGCTGATCAACAAAATCAAGCGGTTGAAAAGAACCACACGATTGGTGTGGGGAGCCGCGAAGTTGTCGTAAGGTCGGAACTCGAACGCGAAGTGTGGGAAAGCCTTCGGAATTGTTACGACCCGGAAATCCCCGTCAATATCGTTGACCTCGGCCTCGTTTATGACATGAAGGCTGATGAGGAGATTCAGGGGGAAGCCAACGTTTTCATCAGGATGACTCTTACGGCGCCGGGTTGCGGAATGGGCCCCATGATTGCAAACGACGTGAAGCGAAAAGTGCAGCAGGTTGAAGGAGTGAAGAACGTCATGGTGGAACTCGTTTTCGAGCCGACGTGGAACACAAGCATGATGTCCGAGGCGGCAAAATTGATGCTGAATATTGGATAATCGAGTCTACTCTTCATTAATCTCACCCTTCAGAGGAGGATAGAATGGATTACATGGAACTTCTCAGTGTGCTGTCGAGGTGGTTGCATGTGGCTGCAGGAATTTTATGGATTGGGTTGCTCTACTGGTTCAATTTTGTCAACATTCCGTTCGCAGGAACGATGGATGGCGAGACAAAGAAAAAAGTCATTCCCGAGCTTGCTCCCCGCGCACTGTATTTCTTTCGATGGGGAGCGGCATACACATGGATTACTGGCATTATCCTTGCAGCTGTCGTATTTTATCATGGCGGCCTGATGTTCGACCAGGGAGTGGATGGCTGGGGGGTTGGCAGCTACATCATGCTCGCGGTCGCATTTCTGATTTTTCCCATTTACGATATGCTTGCGAAGAATCTCGGAAAGGATATTCGTGTTTTTGGAGCGATCGGGTTTGTTCTTGTTGCCGTCATCCTCTATCTGATGGTGACCTTTGGTCAATTCAGTTACAGGGCATACGTCATACACACGGGGATGATGTTCGGCACGCTCATGGCGGCGAACGTGTGGATGCGAATTTGGCCCGCGCAAAAGAAAATCATAGCGGCCACAAAAGAAGGCGCCGCTCCGGACGCAGCCCTGATGGCAACGGCCGGTCAACGCTCTCGTCACAACACATATATGTCCGTCCCACTTCTTTGGACAATGATCAATGCCCACACCACGACGACAGTTGCCGTGGATGGCTGGTATTATATCCTGGTTGTTATTGCCATTGGATGGCTTGTAGTCTCGCTCATGTATGACAAATCAGGGAAAGTAAAAGGTTTTTAATTTGGCGAGCGTTTGCTCGTGAACGAAGGGTCGGGTTGAAAAGCTCGACCCTTTTTTCTTTATATTCATTGCATCACAGCGTGCGACGCAAGACAACAATACTCCTCCTTGCCAGTCTCCTACCCTTCGTTTTCTGTTTCGGGCAGTCAACGAGAGAGAAAAAGTTTTCGGAGCAAGTATCTCAGGAACGGCTGTTGAAGACGGTCCGGGACCTGGTTCGTTTCGGAAATCGTCTCGGAGGGACGCCGTCCGGCGATAAGTCGGTGGATTACGTTTTGAAGAAATTCAAATCGTACGGATACAAACCTGTCATGGTGAGCGAGGCTGAACGATTGACCTATACGAACGATCGTTGGGTCCTGGAGGTGGAGGAACCGCGTCGGCTGAAGAAATTCTTTAAGAATGAGGGGCTGGCAGGTTTTTCGCCAAGCGTTTCGCTCCGGTCGGCACGACTTGTCTACGTTGATCCGGATGTTGATTTTGAGGCCTCTCGGATTGAAAGCGCCGCCGTCCTTGTTCCATTTCCTGTTGCCCACGACGTCTACCAGAAATTTGTTGACGCGGGAGCATTATGCATCCTCTCGTTTGCAAAAAACAGTGCGGGTTCGTATGAAGGTTGGTCATTCCTGTCGGATTTGCCAAGCTCCACGAACAATCCTATCCCACTCTTTAGCATCTCGGTTCGCAACGGCGAAACTCTCAAGAGTGAACTCGCTACCGGCGCGGAAGTCATTATCAAATACTCTGCAAAGACTTCGCTTTTCACAGGGAGACCAAAGACTGTCGTGGCAACTCTCGAGGGAAAGAGCGACCGGTATTTTCTAGTATGTGCACACGGGGACTCCGACTCAGGCGGCCCCGGCGCAGATGATAATGCATCCGGTGTCTCTGGCGTTTTGGAATTGGCAAGGATCTTGAAAAACCTGATAAACGGAAAGACCCTCTCCAAAGCCAACCACACGATAAAGTTCGTCATTTGGGGAAGTGAGTATTCTTCAGCTGAAGGTTACATTATCCAACATTCTGAGGAGCTCGAAAAGATTCTCGGGGTCTTCAATTATGATGAGATTGGCACTGGGAAGACACGCAATTGTGTCTATTTTGAAGGAAATGACATCCCTCAAAACGAGAAGATATTGAGAGTCATGCAGAAGGTCGGTGAAGACTACGTGGGCAAGAAAGGATACTGGACCGAAGCAACAACCAACCCTGCACAGGGGGGAACAGATTCGTATGTGTTTCTTCCTGATTACCTGGAGAAGCTGTCTCTTCCGAATGTCGAGATCCCTTCCATAACCGTCTACACGGGAGCCTGGAGTACGCCAAAAACGCTTCCGCAAACCGAGGGATGGTCCAGCGGCTCCTGGAAAGGTCATCCTGATTCCGTCGTCATCGATTTTTCTCCCTACTATCATTCATCACTGGACATTCCGTCAACGACCACGGAACGGGAACCGTTTAACATGTACTGGGCTGTCAAAGCCGTCGGTATCACGTTGCTTCGACTTGCGTGGTAAGAGAACCTTGATTGAAGCTGGACAAAATAGTAACTTTCAAGCGTGCACGAACAAGGAAAGATTGTCCGCGTTGAGGAATTGAAGCCTGAAGAGCCAACCCCCGCGGAGTTTCATTACTGGCAATATTGTGTAAACTGCGGGTCGCTGCTGGAAAGCAGAAAATGCAAGCTCGTTTGCCCCAAATGCGGTTTCTACCACTCGTGCAGTGAACCCTGATACCGCTGTCCGATTCTCTTAATCCTTCCAAAGACCCCTCATGACCTCCGAACGGCCATCGGCTTTTCATTTTGGGTCAAGAGCGTACGACCTCACTTCAAGAACACACCTTATGGGAGTGTTGAACGTCACCCCGGATTCTTTTTCTGACGGCGGGAAGTTTCTTGACCTCGATGCGGCAGTCCGCAGAGGGATCGAGCTCGTTGAGGAAGGGGCGGATTTTGTAGATGTCGGAGGCGAATCAACGCGTCCGGGATCTGACGCAGTGCCGATGGAGGAAGAACTCCGAAGGATTATCCCTGTTATCCAACAGCTGGCAAAACGGACTGATGTTCCCCTTTCTGTCGATACGTATAAATCAGCTGTTGCCGCTGCGGCTTTGGATGCAGGTGCTGTGCTCGTCAATGACATCAGCGGTCTCACCTTTGACTCGCGGATGGCCGAAACCGTCGCTCATCACGGATCGTCTCTCGTTATCATGCACATCAAAGGAACGCCCAAAACGATGCAGCAGAATCCAACATACGAAAACGTTGTCCTTGAGGTAAAACAGTTTCTTCATGATCAATGCGAGATCGCAAGGCGCGCCGGTGTTCGACAGGTTCTGGTTGACCCCGGCATCGGATTCGGGAAGAAGCTCAACCACAACGTCGAGGTGATTCGAAGACTTTCTGAATTCGATTCACTCGGATATCCCATTCTTGTGGGGCCTTCAAGAAAGTCTTTTATTGGAATGATTCTTGACCTCCCTGTCACCGAAAGACTGGAAGGAACGGCCGCGGCAGTGACCGCGTGCATATTGAATGGTGCCCATGTCATCCGTGTCCATGACGTGAAGGAAATGAAGCGAGTTGCGGCCGTCAGCGACGCGCTCAAACCCTTGAACTCTCAATCGCCGGTCCTGCAGTTTGGACAGCCAGCTTAAGTCAACAGCAATACTCATCCCTGCATTGAATGCATCTGAAACGATGAGGGAACTCCTTGCCCGTCTGGCTCAGTTTGTCGATCCGCAACAAGTCATCGTTGTAGATGATGGGTCGGTGGATGACACAGCCGAACTCTGCAGCACGAAAGGCGTGCGCGTATTTCGCCATCGTCGAAATCTGGGAAAAGGGAAGGCCCTCCAAACCGGATTCGATGCATTTTTACAAACGAAGTTCGCATTCGTCGCCACGATGGATGCAGACCTTCAGCACGCCCCGGAGCATTTGCCTGCGTTTGCGGATGTCCAATCCGTGACGGACGCAGATGTTGTCATCGGAACAAGGCGGATGATGGGAACCGGGATGCCCTTGCATCGAATTCTTTCCAATACCATTACTTCGAGGCTTGTTTCTGTCCGCACCGGTATGAGCATCAGGGACAGCCAGTCGGGATACAGGTATATCAAACGCAGAGTGATTGAAGCGGTTTCTCTTCAAAGTTCCGGATTCGAGGCAGAAACAGAATTCCTTTTGAAAGCTGCAGGGAAAGGTTTTGTCATCGGCGGTGTTCCCATCGAAACGATTTACGCAAAGGAAAAGAGCTCTATGAAGAATTGGGAAACGACGGTGAAATTTGTGAAAGTCCTTCTCCAGGAGTATTCGTGAGGCGGTCAGAATCTGAACGGAAGGATATGCTGGCCCTGCTCAAGGAGAGAGGAATCACCGATGAACGTATTCTTGCTGCCATGTTGAAAGTCGAACGGCATTTATTTGTCCCGCACGCGTTTGTCAATCGCGCCTATGACGATACTGCACTTCCCATTGCCAGTTCGCAGACCATATCGCAGCCGTACACGGTGGCGCTCATGACCCAGGAGCTTGAGCCGAAAAGAGACTCGAAAGTTCTGGAGATTGGCACCGGGTCGGGATATCAGGCAGCGATACTCGCTGAACTGGGTTGTCGGGTATTCAGCATTGAGCGTCACATGGAGCTCCACATGCAGTCTCGCAAACTTCTGGAAAGACTCGGCTATCGGATCGCGTCACGGTGCGGAGATGGAACGGTCGGGTGGACTGAGTTTGCGCCCTACGATGGTATCATTGTCACCGCCGCCGCTCCTCAAGTCCCTGATCCACTGCTCAAACAACTCGCCGACGGCGGCAAACTCGTCATCCCTGTCGGTGATTTGGATCTCCAGCGGCTGAGAGTGATAACGAACACCGGGGGAGACTTTCAAACCAAGGAAGTTTACGGCTTTAAATTTGTTCCTCTTATTGGCAAGAAAGGATGGAACCAGGGATGAATGACACCTGTCAAAACGAGTTTTTCCATCTTTTTGAAACTGTGCCGACCACATGCCCTCGTTTCCAAAGATTCTTGCCATAGTAGGACCCACCGCTTCGGGTAAAACTCCGCTCTCACTCGAAATCGCGTTCATGCTCGGTGGCGAGATCGTTTCAGCCGACTCGCGACAGGTGTACAAGTATCTCGATATCGGAACTGCGAAGCCGACGAAAGGCCAGCAGAAGAGCGTACCGCATCATTTCATCGACATACTGGAGCCCGACAAGGACTATAGCGCGGGGGAGTTTGCGTCAGAAGCGCGCAAAAGAATTTTGGAGATTCTTGGACGGGGGAGGAGTCCTATCATTGTCGGTGGGTCCGGGCTTTATGTCAGAGCGCTTGTCGACGGTCTTTTTGAGGGCCCCGGCAAAGATGTTGAAGTGCGCAAACAATTGGAGAACCAGTTGCGGGATCAAGGTGCGGAAGTTCTTTTAGAAACACTTCGGCGGGTTGACCCTGAGTCAGCCCGAAACGCGGACCTATCCAAACCGAGGAGAATCATAAGAGCACTTGAGGTCTATTTCATCACCGGAAAACCGATTTCAATGCTCCAGAAGGAGAAAAAGGATCCGCCTGCCTTTCGAACGATTCAATTTGCGATTCGGTGGGATAGAGAAAAGCTGTATAAAAGAATCAACGAACGCGCAGACGAAATGATGCGTCGGGGGCTCGTCGAGGAGGTTCGCAGCCTTCGTGATCGTGGCTACGATTCAAGGAATAATTCTCTCAACACGGTCGGATACCGGGAGGTGCTCCAACATCTTGAACGGCGAATCAACCCAAAGGAGATGATTGAGTTGATCAAACAAAACACCCGCCGGTTTGCCAAACGTCAACTCACGTGGTTTAGGGCGGACAAAAGAATACGGTGGGTGAACGCTGAAGAAAATCTTAGCAAGATGGCGGAGGTTATCGTCGAGGGATTCTCTTCAAGATGAAGTGAATTGATTTTCGCGCTTCATTTGGGTACATTGAGCCTGTATTCCATCGGGGCGTGGCTCAGCCTGGCTAGAGCGCTTGGTTCGGGACCAAGAGGTCGGGAGTTCGAATCTCCCCGCCCCGACAAAATGTTTTTCACGTATATTCTTCACAGTTTGAAAACCCGCCGGTTTTACTCTGGCCATTGTGACAACATGGAAAATCGACTAATGGAGCACAACTCCGGCGAATCGAAATCGACGCGAGCCGGAAGGCCATGGGAGTTAGTCTTCACGAGGGAGTTTGCCAAGCGATCTGAGGCAATGAAAGAAGAGGCGAGTATCAAAGCCAGAGGTGCAGAACGGTATTTGAGAGATCTTAGCGGCAATCAGCCTGGCTAGAGCGTGGCGCCGAAGGCGCCAAGGTCGGGAGTTCGAATCTCCCCGCCCCGACAAAATGTTTTTCACGTATATTCTT
>CAYNRS010000034.1:0-9218 GCA_964399565.1 uncultured Ignavibacteriaceae bacterium | reverse complement strand
TAAAACTTCGAGACTTGTTCCCCAGCTTAACCGCGGAGCTGGCGTGGTGACGACAAGAGCTGACGTTCATTACGTGGTTACCGAATATGGAACGGCACTACTCCACGGAAAGAATTTGCGGCAACGCGCTGAGGCACTGCTTGCTGTCGCTCATCCTTCGTTCAGGGATGAACTCGACCAATACCTCAAAACTTTGAATCATCGGCAATTGGCGTCCGCTGTCAACGCATGAAAGGAATCCAAAACAGAGCACAGATTTTCATCATGAGATTGTTGAAGGAGGTTTCGAATGAACAATGACATTATTGCAGCGACTGCCACTGGTCCTCTTTATGGGAGGTTCGAGTTAAGGGAAACTTACAGGAAGTACCTCGTAAGGGCTTTTACCATTGCCTCGGTTATTCAATTCCTGGGAATTGGCACTTATCATGGAATTGTATACATCCAGGAGGGATCCGAAGAGCCGACGGGGCGCATGGTGAGGATTCTGAAGTATACCGACCTTGGTCCGCCGCCATCGTTAACAAACACGGCTCCACTTCCGACGGTGGGGATGAGCACATCAGCAATCAAACCGAGCATCGGCATTCCCGTCCCTGTTCCCGACGCGCAGGTGAACCCGGACCAAACATTCGCTACGCAACAGGAGCTCTCTGCTGTTCAGAGTCCAACGTCTGATCAAACCGGTGATGCTGGAAATGTCGCTATCGAACAAGATTTGAAAATCGACGAGCCGGGTATCGATGAATTCCTTCCTGTTGAGAAGGAACCTCAAGTCGTAAAGTCCGTGCAACCGAAATACCCCGAAGTTGCAAGGTTGGCGGGGATTGAGGGTACGGTGTGGCTTAAGATTCTCGTCGGCAAGGACGGAAAGCCTAAAAGGATCGTCGTGTTGAAAGAAGTTCCGAAGGGAATGTTTAGTGATGCAGCGATGGAGGCGGCAATGCAGTTTGTGTTTACACCCGCAATCATGAATGCAGGGCCGGTGGCGTGCTGGGTTGCGGTTCCATTCCGATTCACGATACGAAGCGGTCAAGCGTCATAGCGGTACATCAGCAGAATGAGGTAAGGCATGGTACGAAAACAGGAAGCACTTGAATATCATTCCCAGGGGCGGAAAGGCAAGATCGAGGTTGTACCCTCGAAGCCTTGTGCAACGCAGCGCGATCTCTCTCTTGCGTACACTCCTGGCGTCGCGGAGCCTTGCAGAGAAATCGAAACAAACCCTGACGAGGCATATCGTTATACGGCAAAAGGAAATCTTGTCGCCGTCGTCTCGAACGGCACGGCAGTTCTTGGATTGGGTGACATCGGCGCTCTGGCGGGAAAACCCGTCATGGAAGGGAAGGGGGTATTGTTTAAGAGGTTTGCCGATATCGACGTCTTTGATATCGAGCTTAACTCGCACAACCCGGATGATATTATCAAAGCCGTTCAAATGTTGGAACCGACGTTCGGCGGGATCAACCTGGAGGACATCAAAGCGCCAGAGTGTTTCTACATCGAAGAACAGCTCAAAAAGACAATGGGCATTCCCGTGTTTCATGATGACCAGCACGGCACAGCGATCATCAGCGGCGCGGCTCTCGTCAATGCTCTGGAAATTGTAAGAAAAAAGATCGACCAGGTGCGGGTCGTGTTTAGTGGAGCGGGTGCGGCGGGAATCGCTTGTGCAAAACTGTACGAGCGGCTCGGCGTCAAACGCCAGAACATGATGCTCGTGGACACGAAAGGAGTGGTGTACAAAGGTCGCAAAGAAGGGATGAACCCGTACAAGGACTACTTTGCGGTTGATACGAATGCACGGACGCTGGCAGATGCGATGAAGGGAGCCGATGTCTTCTGCGGTGTGTCAGTGAAAGGCATTGTCACAAAAGACATGGTGAAGTCCATGGCGGACGACCCAATCGTGTTTGCAATGGCGAATCCCGACCCGGAAATCACGTATGACGATGCCGTCAGCGCTCGCGATGACGTCATCATGGCAACGGGCCGGTCGGATTTTCCCAACCAGGTCAACAATGTCCTGGGGTTTCCATTCATCTTCCGGGGAGCTCTCGACGTCAGGGCAACGACCATCAATGAGGAAATGAAGATTGCGGCATCTCATGCGCTGGCTTCGCTGACGAAGGAAGACGTCCCGGACTCTGTGTTGAAGGCGTATGGTGAAAAACGAATCGAGTTTGGAAAGAAATACATTATTCCAAAGCCGTTTGACCCTCGTGTGCTTCTGTGGGAGGCAACCGCCGTGGCCAGAACGGCGATGGAAACTGGCGTGGCGCGGGCTCCCATCGCGGATTTCGAAGCATACAAGGATTCTCTGGAAGCAAGACTCGGCAAATCCCGTGAGGTTTCCCGGTTCTTCATCCATAAAGCTCAGCACGAACCCAAGCGCATCGTGTTTCCCGAAGGTGAAGAGGAAAAGATCTTGCGCGCCGCCCATATTCTGCTCGATGAGAACATCGCTAAGCCGATTCTACTTGGAAGCCGTTCATTCATCCGTCAACGCGTAAGCGAGCTTGGGCTGGATCTTGAAGGTGCCGAGTTCGTCAATCCCTCGAAGTCCCACCGGTTCGATGAATACGTGACCGCATATTACGGGATGCGCAAGCGAAAAGGAGTAACCCGGTTTGACGCGGAACGTCAGATGAAGACGCACAACGTTTACGGCATGATGATGGTGGAAATGGGCGATGCTGACGGTTTGATTTCAGGGCTTTCCCAGCACTATCCGGAAACCGTTCGGCCTGCGCTGCAAATCATCGGAAAGCGCGAAGATGTTGGAGTCGTCGCCGGACTGTACATGATGGTTTTCAAGAATCAAACGCTCTTTATCGCGGATGCAACAGTGAACATTGAACCCACGAGCGAGCAGTTGGCTGAGATCGCTCTCCTGGCCGCTGAGAAAGCCAGACAGTTCGACATTGAACCCAAAGTTGCCATGCTCTCGTTCAGCAACTTTGGCAGCTCGACGCATCCTCTTGTGGCAAAAGTCCGGACTGCGGTCCAGATTGTGAAAAAGAAAGAACCGCGCCTTGTCATCGACGGTGAAATGCAGGCTGATACGGCCGTCACGCAGGAGATCATCTCGAACTTCTTCCCCTTCAGCAACCTGAAAGAACCCGCGAACGTGCTCATCTGCCCGGACCTTACGTCGGCGAACATCGCGTACAAACTTCTTGCGAGGTTGGGAGGGGCGGTCGCTATCGGGCCGATACTGCTTGGTATCCGGAAGCCCGTGTATTTGTTGGCGACCGGGTCGGATGTCAGCGATATCGTCAACATCACTGCCATGGCCGTTGTTGAAGCGCAAAGAATTTCGGATGAAACAGGAAAGAAACTTGTTTCCGACAAGGCGGAATTGGTTCACGTTTGATTTCTGCTGCTCACAAGTAAGGAGAACCTATGATTCGGGGAACAATCCTCGTTGCACAGGAAGTCTGCAAGGGTTGTGAACTCTGCATCGCTGCGTGTCCGCAGGAATGCCTGGGACTTTCGGAGCATCTCAACATTCGTGGCTACAGATATGTTCGGTTGATCTCGGAAACGTGCACGGGCTGCATCAATTGTGCACTTGTGTGTCCGGATGCTGCGATTACGGTATTCCGCGAACCACAACAGGCAGTCAGAAAAAATCTTGAACTCCAACAGGTGAAGTAAAGCGGGTTGAGAGCGTCAGAAAAAAGGGACTAACGTCATGGATACTCAACCCAGTACATGGAAAGAATCGACCTGGCAAATTCGTCCTGTTCTCAATATGCCGGAACTTGACCCGGAGGCTGTTCAGTTTGCCCTCCTCGAATCCGACCCCATCAAGGAGTATAAGACTTCGCTGCAACAAAACAGGGACAGGTTCCGTCGGGAAATCGAAGAAGAAATGGATCCATCGAAGAAAGGAATGATCAGGAGAATCCACATGACTGTCACGTGGGACCGTGTGTTCAGGACAGCCCACGGCGACGAAGTGTATCTTCTTGTGCCTTCGCGAAGTCGCAAGAACCAGTCCTTATTCCGGGCGACAGTTTTGAGCTCAAGTGATTCCAACGGTCAAAGATGGTTAACGACAAAAATTACCACCATCGGCGATACGCCTGTCTGCTGGTGCATTCCGGTACAAGCCGCCGTCGGCGGTTCGATGTTGGTCGAGTTGCGGAAGGAGAATGTGTTTGACCTTCAAAGTCTTTACCGTGAATTTGTGGAACAAAACTGACACGCAATTATTGAAGAGGGACCGGAAATGAGCGAAATGAGTTTAATGAAGGGCAACGAAGCTCTTGCAGAAGCCGCGCTTCGGGCTGGAATGCAGGCGTACTTTGGCTATCCTATCACGCCTCAATCTGAGATCCTCGAGTATCTTGCATTCCATGGAACGAAGCGCGGCGCTGTTATCCTGCAGGCGGAAAGCGAGCTTGCTGCTATCAACATGGTCTACGGTGCAGCTGGTGCCGGAGCGAGAGTCATGATTTCCTCTTCAAGCCCCGGCATCAGCCTCATGCAGGAAGGCATTTCGTATATGGCTTCCGCCGAGATCCCTTTCCTCATTGTCAACGTGCAGAGGGGTGGCCCTGGACTCGGTACGATTCAGCCTTCCCAGGGGGACTATTTTCAAGCCACCAAGGGGGGCGGGCATGGCGACTACAGGTTAATCGTGCTTGCCCCCGCCTCTGTGCAAGAAATGGCGGATTTTGTGTTCGACGGTTTCCGTCTCGCGGAGAAGTTCCGCGTTGGCACAATGATTCTTGCAGATGGAGCGCTGGGGCAAATGATGGAAAAAATCTCCCTTCCTCCTGAGGGCTCCCTGCCGCCGAAGGAGAAACCGTGGGCAACCGTCGGGAAACCGGCCACGCGGGAGCGGAATATTCTCACTTCGCTCTTCATTCAGCCGGAACAAATGGAAGAAGTGAACCTGAAGCTTCAGAAGAAATACCGGGACATGCAAAGTGAGGTCCGCTACGAAGCGATTCAGGTTGAGGACGCGGAGATTATCCTCGTCGCCTTTGGTTTGGCGGCGCGTATTTCGCAAAAAGCCCTTGAACTTGCGCGTGCCAAGGGTATTCGTGTTGGCCTTCTCCGGCCGATCACGCTCTATCCGTTCCCGTCGGCGATTCTCTCTCAGATCGCCCTCTCCGCAGAGGCATTTCTTGTTGTTGAAATGAATGCCGGACAAATGGTTGAGGATGTCCAACTTGCCGTCCGCGGAGAAAAACCCGTGATGTTTAAAGGCCGGATGGGCGGAATGCTGCTGTCGCCGGAAGAAGTGCTGAGAGAAATCGAAGCAATTGAGTCAGTTCATTCAGCAAACAAGGAGCCCAGCAATATCGGCAGTTAGGTCGAAATCGTTGAAACGATTTAACCCTATATCAAACGCTTCAGGCCCCCGACTTAAGTCGGGGGCTTTATCATGAGTTTGAAAGCCTCAGTCGTTTTAACGACTTCTGTAACGATCTGCTCTGGAAGGAAAAGCATGCAGGATCTCAAACCGTCAAACGGGTTCGAAGAAGTTTTTCGAAAAGTCCAGACACTCACGGACACGCCGATGCATTATTGTCCCGGCTGCGGACACGGAGTCGTCCACCGTCTGCTGATGGAAGTTGTGGATGAAATGAAGATCCAGGACAAGACGGTGGGTGTTGCACCGGTGGGATGTTCCGTGTTTGCCTACTACTACATGAATATCGATATGCAGGAGGCGGCGCACGGACGCGCAACAGCTGTCGCCACCGGAATTAAGCGTGTTTTGCCGGATCGCTATGTGTTTACCTATCAAGGCGACGGAGACCTTGCCGCCATTGGCACGAACGAAACGATCCACACCGTTAATCGCGGTGAGAACATCCTCATCGTGTTCATCAACAACGGAGTTTACGGAATGACCGGTGGCCAAATGGCTCCAACAACGCTGGGCGGGATGAAAACGACAACCTCACCGTTTGGAAGGGATATTGCAACAATGGGCCATCCGTTAAAGATCACGGAACTCGTCGCTCAACTGCCGGGAGCCTACTACGTGACTCGACATGCTGTCCACACGCCGACAGGAGTGCGGAAACTCAAGAAAGCATTCCACTTGGCGCTCGAATTCCAGGAAATGAAGAAGGGGACGTGCTTCGTTGAGGTTGTTTCGAACTGTCCATCGGGCTGGAAGATGACGCCACAGGAATCGAACAAGTGGATGGAAGAGAACATGTTTCCATATTATCCTTTAGGGGACATCAAGATGCCGAAAGAAAGGATGAACTGACGAGCTGAGTCGTTGGCTGGATTGATGGATTGTTGGATTAATGCCTGCCGGCAGGCAGGGATTAAGGAGTCAAGGAACATGTTTATTTTACTTCTGATCGTCAGTCTTCTGATTTCTGCGGCAGTTTGCTTTTTGCTCGCTGTCGTTTTTCGGAAGCCGGTCTCGAGCATCCTCCAGCGACTCATTTCGGAGGAGGTGTACACTGCCTGGGCAAAATACCTGACGTTTGCGATTTATGTTGTGGGGATTTCAGGCGGTGTTCGCGTGTGGGATTTGCAGAAATACATAACGCCAAAAACCGAAGGCGGGGCGGTTCTTGAGCTCACTCAGGATCGCTGGATTCTCGAGGTCTATTGGACAATCATCGGAACACTCCAGAGCGTCGCATGGATGCTGCTCGTCTTTTTCCTCTTTGCGCTGATAGCCTACGTCATTGTCAAAGGGCAGGAAGCGAAGCGTCTGACGAAAAAAACATGAACAGGCCAGAATCAATATACGCTCTGCTTGTCGCGGAAGCAGCGGCAATCGCACTTGCAGCTTTTGCCGGGTCGGTTGGCATCAGGTATGCCTATAGCTTTCTCGTTGACGGCGTCGGGGTCACTGATTGGGAATGGTGCCTTCGGTATTCACTCGCGCTGGGGGTTGTTGTAACGTGGATTCGGAGAACACGAAAGAGTTTAACACGTTTGGTTAAGCATGGACACTTACTCTCGTAAAATATCATCCGAGGAAGCCCGCGAGAATTACATTCTCGTGTACAAGGACAATCTTGCGTTTTTTCCCATGCTGGGAAAACAGTTTGACCTCACGCATGGCACGACACACAAGCGCGCGATGGTGGAATCGTATCATTGCGAATGCCGTGGGCCGGAATCCCCGCACGAGCATTATTTCATCCGGTGGGAAGGACTCAAGCCGGGAGACAATATTTTTCTCCAACGAGATTCAAGGAAAGCCGGAACATACAAGCTGCAAATCCGGAGTGTTTCATCACAACGTGAAATGTGCGGATGAGCTGATGGAAAATATAACGCCAAAGGCCGCGAAGGTAACGCAAAGTTCGCAAAGAAAAGAAACGGGGTTTGAGAATATCTCCCTTTGCGCTCTTTGGGCCTTCTCTGCGCACTTTGCGGTTAGATACATGGTTGGTGTTTCATAAGGGAAAGAAATCAGGAGAAAAGAATGAACGGGGCTCACGAAATCATCATAGCAGGATTTGGCGGCCAGGGTGTGCTCTCGATGGGGCAGATTCTTGCCTATGCGGCAATGATTGAGGGCAAAGAAGTCAGCTGGATGCCCTCGTACGGCCCCGAGATGCGCGGCGGGACGGCCAACTGTATCGTGATTATCTCGGAAAACCGCATCAGCTCGCCCATCGTTTCCTCGTTTGATAGCGGCATTATCCTGAATCAGCCTTCGATGGAAAAGTTTCTAACAAAGATGAAACCCGGCGGGCTGCTCCTGTATGAGCAATCGACGATTATCAAGCCCCCGACGGACAACAATATCGAAATCCTGAGTGTCGCCGGATTGAAAGAAGCGCAGTTGCTCGGAAGCAAACAGGTGGCGAATGTCCTCATGCTCGGCGCTTTTCTGGAGCGGAGGCCAGTGGTTGCGCCGGAGAGCGTAGTGAGAGCGCTGCAAAAAGTTTTACCGGCGCACAGGCAGAATTTGTTGCCGGTCAATCAGAAAGCGTTGGTGCGTGGGAAGGAACTGGTTGCTCCATCGGTACTGACAGTTTGATTTTCATGAAAGGACATTCTATGAACCTCGACGAATTTATGTGCAACCACGGATGCAGAAACATGTGCGCGGCTCTGAATGAGGCCCTTCGCGCGGAAACAAAACTCATGGAGTTTTACCAGCGGGTGGAAACCGAGTGCGACTATCCGGACATCCACAGGTTCATTCATGATATCGCGGAGGAACGTCGATCTTCGATTCTGAGAATCGTGCAAAAACTGAACGAAATGTATGCGCGCGGTGAGGCGCTCGATGGAATTGCCAGCAGCTTCGGATAAAATCAGAGTATTCTTCCTCTTCCTTCTCCTCCTCTTCTTCTCTCTTCGCTGTCAGGACCTCGGTGTTGTGTCTTTCGATTTCGAAAGAGACGCTCCGCAATGGTTGAAAGCCAAGATCGAAACAATGTCCACGCAGCGGTATTATGTCGGCGCGAGAGTCTATCGGCACGAATGGAAAGGGGGTTTGTGTATCATATAGAAGTACCGACAAGTTCTTGCATGTTTTGCGAGCTTTACGACCAGAGCGGCAACAGAATGTACTTCCAGTCGCAAGCTGAATTTGAGGATTATCGGCACAACAGGAAGAACGGGGTTTTGGTGTGGCAAATGAGGTCTTGAGGCGTGTCATTTTCTCACTTCTGCAAATCCTTCCCATCCTCAAGAAGTAACCGTAATCCAAGCTCCAAATTTCTAAGAAAAACAGACAGAATCCTCTGGCATAAGTTTGGCTTAGTCAGCATTGGTGTGACGTCCCATAGAGAACGCGAGGAAAATCATGAAAACGATTAAAAAGATACTCGTCCCCACGGATTTGTCGGAGCTGTCCTTTGAGGCATTCGAGCTGGCAAAATCATTGTCGAAGGCGTACAAAGCAAGGCTCTATATCCTGCACACAGTGGATGTTGTCCCGGTCGTGTCGTTTCCAACTGTTGACTTCACTCTCGAGACTGCGTTGAACGATGAAACGGAAAAAGCAAAAACCACTGTCGAAGTATTCATTTCCGAAAAACTGGGAGATGTTGACGATGTGGCGGCTGTTATTAAGCGCGGTGTCGCGTACGAAGAAATCATGAAGTTCGTTAAGGAAGAAGGGATCGACCTCATCGTCATGGCAACGCACGGAAGAACAGGGCTTCCGCATATTATCATGGGGAGCGTCGCGGAAAAAATTGTGCGGCATTCTCCTGTGCCGGTTTTGACAGTGAAACCGCCCAAAGTTCATCAACGAACTGCCG
>CAYNRS010000033.1:0-9276 GCA_964399565.1 uncultured Ignavibacteriaceae bacterium | reverse complement strand
CTTGGCGTTTTGTGAGACCATGATGAAATGAAGAGAGTCCTTTTTGTTACCTTTTTCTGGCCGCCGTCCGGCAAAGCGACAGCGCATTGGCCTCTCGGAATGGCCCGTCACCTCCCCGCGTTCGGTTGGCTGCCGCATGTACTCACGGCGGATCGTGATTCCTTTGCACAGCCCGATCCCACGTTGGTGGAAAAAATTGGCACCGCGACAAAGGTTGACCGAGCAAGAGCCTTCGAACCGTTCGGCCTTTACCGCCAATTGCTCGGAAGGCCAAAAGATGAGCCATTACTCGCATCTGAGGCGATCTCTTTGGATAACCGCACACTGCAGCACCGGCTCGCCATTTGGGTCCGGATGAACCTTTTTGCACCCGATGCAAGAGTCGGTTGGTATTTGGATGCTGTGCGGGTGGGAAGACGTCTACTGAAGACTAATCCCATGAAGGCGATCATCTCCGTCGGGCCGCCGCACACGACTCACCTTGTCGCAAAAACAATCAGCGCTGATTTCAGAATCCCACACATTCCGGTGTTTATCGACCCTTGGGTCGATATTGTTTACTACAAGAATTTCAAGAGAAACCGACTTATTTTGTCCATCGACCGGAGGATGGAGGAATCTGTCCTGCGCAACGCCGCCTCGGCAGTTTTTGTCACACAAACGATGAGAGACCATTATCTCCAGAAGTTCGAATGGCTCACGGGTAAGGCACATGTTCTTTATTGGGGGTTTAATGAAGAGGATTTTACGCATCTAAAATCCGAGAAGGAAAAACACACAGAGACCCTTCTCCACACTGGAAACATTTTCGATTATCAAAATCCTGTGGCACTCTGGAGCACCATCAAGCGCGAAGTGAAAAAAGGGCGAGATTTGCGACTCGTTTTTGTCGGGAGTGTCAGTCCTGGCATCAAACGTTCTATCGACGACGCCGGACTTCAATCGCGGACAACGTACAAAGGATTCCTTCCCTACGGGGAGGCAGTCCGTGAGCTCATGCGCGCTACCTATTTACTTGTGTGCGCAACAGAACGACGACATGTGCCCGGAAAACTCTTCGAATATTTGCGCGCAGGAAAGCCAATTCTGGCATTTGGCGACGACAATGCGGAGGTCGAGCGATTCCTCAAGAAAGAAAACGCCGGAATGTTGTTCCCTTATAACAGCGACGCCAGAGAATTCTTTGGCCGTGCAAAAGGAATAAGGCCGGGAAAAAGAAATCTGAGTGCATACACCAGGAGGAGCATAGCCCGGGAACTGGCATCGATTCTTGACAACATTCAACAAGCTTCTGAAGTGCGTGCGTAGAATCATTTCACAAGACATCAGAAGACGGCTGGTTTCCCTAGTCGCAGGCGGCTCCCGTTCAGTGTTCCCTTCCTCGTTTTCTCACAAACGGTGACACCATGGCCAAGGCCGCCAAACCTCCGAAAACAAAAACGCGAGAATTATCCCCGCTCCAGGCGCATCTTCTGGCGATCCTTGGATTATTGCTATCCCTCGTCATCTTCTTCTGGGGAATCATCGCCGAAAGCAAGGCCTTCATCGCATCCGACACCATTTCCAGCAAATCGTTTGAAACGCTGATGAAGGACGCGGCCGCCAACGATGTTTTCCCTCTGTGGAATCCATACATCTTCTGCGGCATGCCCGGCTATGCAAGCACCTCTGTATTCGGTGAGCGGTCATTCGATATCACCAATACCATCATGGACAAAACGAGGTCTTATTTTTCGATTCTGTTAAATCGATGCGACGTCGGCTATGTTCTGTTCTATTATTTTCTTTTAGGCGTTGGGACCTACTGGTTTGTCTACAAAAAGCTGAAAAACAAAATTGCCGCTTTCGTTGCCGGATTTTCCCTCATGCATTCAACCAATATTGTCACGTTCATCATGATTGGCCACATGACGAAAGCGCCGGTCATTGCGTTCTTTCCATTTATCCTTATGATTCTCGAAGAACTTCAAGAACGTTTTCGTCTTTGGCTGGCATTGGTGCTCATCGTGCTGATTCATTACATGCTGAAGCCCACACACCTCCAAATGATTTTCTACATGTATTTGGCGTTTGGCTTGTATTTTCTGTTTTTTCTCATTCGCCGGCTCGTACGCAAAGAATCGATTCTTGGCATTGTCCGCTCCAGTGTGGTGTTTGCTGTCGCCTCCGCGCTCGCAGTAGGAATGACCGCAGACCAATATTTGCAGACATACGAATACTCTGAATATTCCATCCGGGGAAGCGATCCGATCCTCGCGAAAGCACCATCACAAAAGAGTGCCTCGCCGACAAAAGGGGGCCTGGACTACGACTATGCGACAAACTGGTCGTTCCCACCGTCAGAACTTCTGACTTTTGTCGTTCCGTCCGCCTACGGTTTTGGCTGGCATCACTATCAAGGGGTGTTGACACAGAATCAATCCCTGAGAGTCAATACGTATTTTGGGCCACAACCATTCGTTGACAGCCCACAGTATTTTGGCTTTGTGATTCTGGTTCTTGCGATCCTTGGATTTTGGAAATACCGTAAGGATCCCTTTATCCAGTATTCAGGCATAGTTATCGTGCTGGCAATCCTTATATCGTTTGGACGTGAATTCCCGCTCTTTTACGACATCATGTTCTACTATGTCCCGATGTTTAACAAGTTCAGAGTTCCATCGATGATCCTCATTCTGGTTCAGCTGTTCATGCCGATTCTGGCCGGTTATGGACTCCATTGGCTGATCACGGAAGGACATGCCCAGTCTGTTCAGACAAAGCGTAAATGGCGTACTACAGCCTGGATATTGGGCGGCGTCGGTTTATTATCGTTCTTTCTGCGAGATGTGGTCATTGCAGTTTATCAGATCTTTGCGCCTCGACAAACTGCGATGTCCGCGCTCACTCGTTCTTTTGGTGAAAACAGGATGGTTCTGGAAGAGATCTATGCTTTTGTCTCAAAAACTGTCGCTACGGATCTTGGCGTCGGGGTGAGCCTCTTGGCCGTTCTCATTGTCTTGTTCCTGCTGTACTGGAAAGACAAAATCCCTCCTTCCATTGTTTTTCCGGCTTTGATCGTTCTATTCGTTGCCGATTTGTGGAGAATCAATTTTAGGCCGATAGAACTCTTTCCAAAACAGAAACTGAATGATTATTTTGCGACTCCGGATTACCTTCGTTTTTTGCAGCAGGATACTTCCATTTATCGGGTATTGGAATTTGAGAACGGCCATCCTCCCTACAATAATTCCCTCGCATATTTTCGGATTCAAAATGCGTACGGATATCATGGAGCAAAGCCCAGGCAGATTCAGGACATTTTCGACGTTGTTGGACTCGGGAATCCTCTTTTGTGGGGGTTGATGGACGTGAAATACATTATTTCCGACCGGCCCGATTCCAGTCAACTCCTCGCTTCTCTCTTCAAAGGAGAACGGCATGTCTTCCTCAACCGAAACCATCTTCCGCGCGCTTTTTTTGTCAACCGCTACGAGGTTGCTTCGGGTTTGGATATCCTTCATAAGATCAAGGGAATGACGTTTGATCCGCGCGATGTTGCGTTCTTCATGGAAGACCCAAGAGTGGCAATCGAACCACCGGGGGAAGCGGCAATCGTGAAATTCGCTCGCTACGGCCTCCAGGATATGACATTAAGCGTCGACGCCACGGGGGCGAATCTGCTCTTTCTGAGCGAAACCTGGTATCCCGCTGGTTGGAAAGCACGACTGGATGGTAACGAGATTCCCATTTACCGATTGAACTACATGTTCCGCGGAATCGTTGTTCCCAAGGGAGAACACACCATTACCATGAGTTTTGAACCGCAATCGTTCTTTGTCGGAAAAACGATTAGCCTATGGACCAACCTTCTTACGCTCGGCGGACTTGTGTTCTTTGGCGCGCGATGGAGTTTGAAATTCTGGCGTCAACGATCTACGCGTGCTGCATCGTGACAACGCGGAAGGCTAATTTTTACCTTCATTGCTGGAAAACGAACCTCACGCTACGCACGGAGGAGCATGAGGCGCAACAAATGAACTCTCGACGTACACGGTATAGCCTCAAGCTTGCTTAAGCTTCTTCTACTTCGCGGGGACGAAAGACTTTCCGAACAAAGAAGGAAGCGTATACACGAGACGGCCTGGGTGGATCAGATAAAACCATTCAAATTCTGAGACGGATATGGTATATTGTGGCAGGCGTGGTTGTGGTGATGTCGCTCTTAGCAGACACGTTGTGTCGTTTCTGGCGTCAGGTATTTGGGCATGGTAAGTCGCCTCCAGGTTGTCGGCACATTTACGCATTGAATCAATTCAAATAGAAAGACCATTAGAGGCAAATCCGATGGCAGAAACTCTCGGCTCGTTGTGCGACAAATTGACGATTATTAAACTTAAACAATATCATTCCTCGAACACGGAGAATATGAAAAATCTCGCAATTCAGGAACGTCAACTCCAAGAGGAGATCAATGAGTACGTTCAATCAGCCGTCGAAGGGGTCATTCCAACAGACCGTCTGACCTTTGCAGCCAACAAAGTGTACAAGAAAGAGGGAAATGTGGTTCCCGACGTTACGGGCAGCATCGGAGAAGTGTTCTCAAAACTCGCAGACGTGAATTGCCAACTCTGGCACAAGCAGGAGCTCGTCTATGAGTTCGAAAAAGTCCCCGCTGAAGAAAAAGACGCTGTAGTCAAACAGCTCGCCCGTCTCAACTTAGAGCGAACGAAATGTATAGACCAAATCGATAAGCAGTTCCAGGATTCCGTGAAAAAAGGGAAATTGAAGTAACGGGGATTTGGCTGGCAGCCAACTGTTTCCTCATTGAAGAACTTGCGAGGATAATGGTGCGAGCCAGAATGCTCGACAGTGACAAGTTCAAACTCATGCAATCTCTCAATATTCTTAGGACGATAGCTGTATTAGCTCTCAACAAAGCATCCTACTTGGTCAACTGGGTCGCAACGGCGATTGTCTGTACGCCACCGCTGTCGCACGTCAGATAAAAGCTGATTACCCTGGATGTCATCTCACGTGGGCGATCAGTTCCTTATGTCGTTCGATGATTGCGAACAATCCCTTCGTGGACGCCATCTGGGAAGTCCAGCAGACAGACCACAATCAAACGGCGGAAGTCTGGACAGCGTTTGAAAGGGAAGCACGGAGAAGAAAAGAAATTGGCGAGTTTGATAAGATATTCTTCACACAGATTCCTCCCAACAATTTTGAAAATTATGACGGAACAAGCAGGTCCTCTCTCTTCCGCGGGTATCCTCACCCCATTAGGGTGCCCGTTCAGCCTGTAGTGCGTCTTGCACAAACCGAAGTGGGCGCAGTAAGTAAATTCGTTGCAACACATGGGCTTGGGCCGTCAGACATCATAATTCTCATGGAAGCAGCTTCCTCAAGCGGACAATCTTTCGTTACGCCAGAGTATGCTCTTCGGGCTGCAGAAATCGCTCTCAGAGCAGATCACGATCTGAAGTTCATTCTTTCCTCCGATAAGAAGATTGAGTCAAGAAACCACAACATCATCGACGGGAGCGCCCTAACTCTTCGCGAAAATGCAGAATTGACAAAGTATTGCACGCTGTTAGTCGGATCCTCCAGCGCGATTTCCTGGATCGCAACATCCGATTGGGCAAAGCCTCTTCCGCAGATACAGCTTCTGCGCAAGAACACACGGATGTACGCCTCCATGTTGCAGGATGCAAAGTATTTCGGTTTGCCGACTGAGAACATCCTGGAGGTTGTCGACGTATCACCCCAGGAGACAGCCGACATGATCATTTCAGTGGTAGCTCTGGGCTTTGCCCAAACCCGATCGCTTTACCAGCGGAACATTCCTCTCAAATTCGATTTTTATCTTTCACAAATCTACCACGAGCTCTTGAAGAAGAGACAATACCAAAAGGCAGCTCAAGCGATATCATGTGCCTTCCAAAGATATAGCTACGATGTTGCCGGAAGGCATGAGCTGGCACGCGCTTTTCAACACATCCTGACACCCTATCTTCATCTGATGTGGAATCGTTTGACGGAATCGGAACGTGCAGCATTCGTCGCCTTAGGTTACAAGACGACTCGCAATGCGCTGGCAGGAGGGAAGTGGAGGAGCTTCCTGCAATTGTGTATTTTTGCTCTCGGGGGAACTAATTATCGGATAGCAAGATTGTTGGTCCTGAACGTAATCAACGAACATCTGGGAATGAATTCTTGAAGATGACGGCCATCTGCACCATCTCTTCCTCCAACTACTTTGCGCAGGCAAAAACGCTCCTCCATTCGATTGCGTCCCTCCACCCTGATTGTGACCTGTATTATCTGCTCGCAGACGAGCCGAGCAACGAAATTCCATCAGAAAAGTGGTTCTCATGCGTATTGTTGGAGGAATTGTCCATTCCGAACCTCCAATCTATGACTTTCGTATATGAGATCACTGAGCTGAACACTGCTGTGAAGCCTTTCTTGCTGTCTTTTCTTCTCAAGAAAGGATACCAAAAAGTAATTTACCTGGACCCAGACATTCTTGTCTATGGAAGATTGGATGTCGCCCTGAATGCCTTAGATGCAAACTCTATTGCTTTGACTCCGCATGGCCTTCATCCCGCCCCAGCTCCAACTTCATTCCTTGATAAAGTCCAGTGGGAACAGAATATGACGTATACTGGCATGTTTAACCTAGGGTTCATAGGGATATCAAATACGCCGGAGACCTTTGAGTTCCTTGAATGGTGGAAAGCCCGTTGTCAGTATCTCTGCTTCCTTGAGCCCAATCTCGGCATTTTCGTCGATCAAAAGTGGGCCGAACTGTCGCTCGTTTTCTGGAAGAATGTCTACATCGTGCGCGATCCCGGTTACAACGTGAGCATTTGGAATTTTCATGAACGAGTGCGCGACAACCGACTCCTCGGTGAAAGGGAGAATCTTACTTTCTTTCACTATAGCTCGATCGAAATCAAGAACCCCGATCTGATTTCGAAACACGACAAGAGTCTTGGGTTTGAACATTACCCAATGTTGGCGCGTCTGTTTGCCGAATATCGGAAGTCTGTTATGGAAAACGGTTACGACCGTTATTCACCGATCCCCTATGCCTTCGACCATTTTGCCAACGGGCAGAAGATTGACCTTCTCGAAAGACGGTTGTACGCTATGGTCGCGGACCAATATCCTCATGATCCCTTCACAGACACGAGAAAGGCCTTTTATCGAAATGCGAGAAATTGTGCCTCTCTTGTAAAAATGAAACCTCCAAACAATATCGTTGGCATTGCCTCCAAGGGGGCATATTGGCTGTTTAGGCTTCTTGGGCCAAGAAGATACAGAGAGCTGATGGGCTTCTTGGGCAAAACTGTTCATTTGAGGGCTCACACATTCTTGTTAAGATAACCTTTCGAAACGACTTTTCTCTGGAATCGTCTAGCCGCTGTGCAATTCGCATATTGTGGACTCCTTAATGGAATCAGAGTCTTTCGACACTCCAATTCTTTTCCTTATCTTTAACCGGCCTCAAACGACCGAGGTCGTCTTCAAGAGGATTCGTGAGGTTCGGCCGAAGCACCTTTTCATCTCGGCTGACGGTCCGCGACAGGATAGGCCCGACGAGGCACGGCTTTGTGCCGAAGCTCGCAGCGTTGTTTCGGCTATAGACTGGGATTGCAGGGTTCACACGAGGTTCCTTGACCGCAACCATGGTTGTCGTCTCGGCGTCAGCTCAGCAATCACGTGGTTTTTTGAAAACATCAATGAGGGAATCGTCGTTGAAGACGATTGCCTTCCTGACACGTCGTTCTTTCACTTCACAAGGTCACTCCTAGAGCATTACCGCGATAACCCGCGCATCATGCATATTGGTGGAACGAATTTTCAAGATGGAAGAACCCGCGGCTCGGGGAGTTATTATGTTTCCAACCTCAGTCACATTTGGGGCTGGGGAACATGGAAACGGGCCTGGGAACAGTTTGACCTCAATCTCGTCGCCTTCCCCCAACTTCGAAAACAGAATTTTTTTGCAGGGGTGTTCCCGAATTCGCAAATGAAGGAATTCTGGGAAAGAAGGTTCGACCTTGCATTTAACAACAAGATTGACACCTGGGATATCCAATGGCAGTACGCGCTCTCTGTGAATGAGGGCCTCTCCGTCATTCCCAACAAGAATCTCGTCACCAATATCGGCTTTCATGAAGTTGCCACCCACACGAGAGACGATTTCAACATCCTTGCCAACATCCCTGCATCCTCAATCCAGCAGATACATCATCCCACTTCGATGGATCCGGATCATGAGGCGGATTATTATTCTTTTCGAAGATATTTCTCGCCATCAAAGCCAAAGAAGTTGTACTATGTGATCCGGCGAACAATCAAAACAATCCGGAAAAGAATCTCCAAGAACTGAACGGGATACGGCACCATGCTTTCTTTTCTCATAAGGCTGTTCAACAGACTTGATAAACCGGCGATTGAGAATCGGCTTCTTCTCGGGCAGATGTTCTCTCAGGACTTGCGCGGCAAGAAGCACGTCAAGAATTTATCCGAAGTGGAGTTCAAGGTATTCTCAGAACACCGTGAGGATGGAATTATTCAATACCTCATCCAGCGAGTTCTCATCAAGAATAAGGCGTTTGTCGAATTCGGCGTCGGCGACTATCGAGAATCCAACACCCGGTTCCTCCTTATGAACGACAGATGGAAAGGGTTGGTCATGGAAGGGGAAAAGAAACTTGTCTCCCGAATTCGATCCTACGATTTCTACTGGCGTCACAACCTTACAGCAATCCAAGCCTTCGTGACAAGGGAGAATATCAACGGCCTCTTGAAGTTCCATGGTTTCACCGGGGATATCGGACTTTTGAGCATCGACGTAGATGGAAATGATTATTGGATATGGGAGGCGATGACCGAGGTCCGGCCGAGAATTGTTATTTGCGAATATAACAGCGTATTCGGGAAAAACCACGCTGTGACAATCCCCTACGATGCAAATTTCAACCGGACAAAAGCTCACTATTCCAACTTGTTCTTTGGCGCATCTCTCAAGGCACTTTGTCTCCTGGCCGAAAAGAAAAAGTACAAGTTCGCCGGAGTGGATAGTTCAGGCACGAATGCGTTCTTCGTCCGCAATGACGCCGCACAGCAGATCCGTCGCTCGACTTGTGAAGAAGCCTATCTCGAAGCCGTCGCGCGTGAATCGCGGGATCAGCGCGGCAATCTTACATTGAAGTCGGGGATAGACCGTCTTTCAACCATTGCGAACATGAAAGTGTTTGATGTGCTCTCTGGAAAAGAGGT
>CAYNRS010000032.1:6595-9483 GCA_964399565.1 uncultured Ignavibacteriaceae bacterium | reverse complement strand
AATCTTCGGAATTTGTCGCGGAATGCAAATCATGAATGTCTATCTTGGCGGTGAACTTATTCCAGACCTTGAGGGCGAAGGATTTCAACGACACACGGGCGCAAAGGGCTCAGACGGAACGCATGCAGTTACGATTCATCCGCATTCACTGTTGAAAGAAATAGCCGGCAATTCTGAAATCACTGTAAATTCGGCGCACCATCAGTCGGTGAGGACCCTCGGGCGCGGTCTTCTTGCCACCGCTCTCTCGAACGACGGAGTGACAGAAGCGGCGGAGTGGGCAATGAAAGAGGGAATGCCGTTTCTCATGCTCGTGCAATGGCACCCCGAACGCATGAACGACAACAATGTATCACAAAACCTCGCGAGCCTGTTTCTGCGGGAGGTTCAACATTCGAAACGACTAAAAGCAACCGCATACTGAGAGAAAGGAAGTACTGAACATGGCAACGAAAGGGAAATACGTTTATTTCTTCGGCGGAGGGAAGGCTGAAGGAAAAGCGGAAATGAAAAACCTTCTTGGCGGCAAAGGCGCCAACCTTCATGAAATGACGAATATCGACCTTCCTGTTCCGCCCGGATTTACCATAACCACAGAAGTGTGCACATACTATTACGCTCACGCGCGGCAGTACCCAACGATATTGGAGCGAGAAGTCCTTGCATCCTTGGCTAGAGTAGAAAAAGCGATGGGTGCAAGATTCGGTGACGTGGCGAATCCGCTTCTTGTATCGGTTCGGTCCGGTGCGCGAGCCTCCATGCCCGGGATGATGGACACGATCTTGAACCTCGGACTCAACGATAAAACCATCGTTGGAATTATTCAGAAAACCAAAAACGAACGGTTCGCCTACGATTCCTACCGGAGATTTGTGCAAATGTACGGTGATGTGGTTCTCGGACTGAAACCGGAGGGAAAGGATGCCATCGATCCTTTTGAGGAAATTATTGAACGTCAAAAGAAAGAAAAAGGCGTTAAGCTGGATACGGAATTGACGGCGGACGATCTGAAAGACCTTGTCGCGAAATTCAAGGCGGCTATCAAACAGAAAACAGGCCACGATTTTCCCGAAGACCCCCTGAAGCAACTCTGGGGCGCGATCGGGGCTGTGTTTGGCTCCTGGATGAATGACCGTGCGATCGCGTACAGAAAACTCTATGACATTCCGGAATCGTGGGGGACGGCAGTAAATGTCCAAACGATGGTGTTCGGAAATATGGGGGAAGATTCAGGAACGGGAGTGGCGTTTACACGAGATGCGGCGACAGGAGAAAACGTATTTTACGGGGAGTTTCTCATGAATGCTCAGGGCGAAGATGTTGTGGCGGGAATTCGTACTCCGCTGCCCATCGCTCAATTGGCTTCTTCAGACCCCAAAATCTACAAGCAGCTGGACGGGATCAGGAAGGTTCTTGAAAAGCATTATCGGGATATGATGGATATTGAATTCACGATTCAGCAGGGCAAGTTATTCATGCTCCAGTGCCGAGTCGGAAAGCGGACTGCGTTTGCTGCGATCAAGATTGCAGTGGATATGGTGGGAGAGAAACTGATTTCAGAAAAAGAAGCGCTCATGCGGATTGAGCCGGACCAGTTGAACCAGTTGCTGCGTCCGATTTTTGACGTTCACGAAAAAGATGCTGCGGTAAAAGGCGGGAAGCTCCTCGCAAAAGGGCTGAACGCCGGTCCTGGCGCCGCTACCGGCAAAGCAGTCTTCAATGCGCATGACGCGGAAGAATGGGCAAAGCGCGGTGAGCACGTTATTCTCACGCGCATCGAGACGTCGCCGGAAGACATCAAGGGGATGGATGCTGCCGACGGAATTCTTACAGCCCGCGGCGGAATGACATCGCATGCGGCTCTCGTTGCCCGCCAGATGGGTAAAGTTTGCGTTGCCGGGTGCGGTGATCTTGATATTGATTATTCGAGCCGGCTCATGAGAGTGAACGGACAGGTGGTGAAAGAAGGCGACTGGCTTTCCATAGACGGAACAAGCGGACAGGTCCTGCTTGGTAAACTGAATACGAAGCCCTCGGAGGTCCTCCAGGTTCTCATCAACAAATCGCTCGACCCCAAGGACGCGCCCGTGTACAGACAGTTCGCCAAAATCATGCAATGGGCGGACAAATATCGCAGGCTGAAGATCAGGACGAACGCGGATCAGCCCGACCAGTCGGCGAACGCCCTGGCGTTTGGGGCGGAGGGAATCGGTTTGTGTCGCACGGAACACATGTTCTTCGGCGAAGGAAAAATCGGGCCGATGCGTGAAATGATTCTGGCCGACACCACGGAAGAACGGCGAAAGGCTCTCGCAAAGCTCCTTCCCTTACAAAGGAAGGATTTTGCGGGCATTTTTGAAGTCATGAATGGCCGGCCGGTGACGATTCGAACGATCGATCCGCCGCTTCACGAATTCCTTCCGCACGAGGAGAAAGCGCAACGCGTGCTGGCGCAACAGATGGGAATGTCGTATGAGAAAGTGAAACAGCGCGTCGAGTCGTTGCATGAGTTCAATCCTATGCTCGGCTTCCGCGGTTGCCGCCTGGGTGTCATTTACCCTGAAATCACGGAAATGCAATCTCGTGCTATTTTTGAGGCTGCCGCTGAAGCGAAGAAAAAAGGAATACCCGTGGAGCCGGAAGTAATGATTCCGTTGGTGGGCAACTTGAAGGAACTGGAGCATGAGGAGAAAATCGTGAGACAAGTTGCAGCGGATGTGATGAAAGAACAGGATGTGAAATTTCCGTATCTCGTCGGAACGATGATCGAAGTCCCGCGCGGCGCCGTCACGGCTGACGAAATCGCACGCGTGGCTGAGTTCTTCAGTTTCGGAACCAACGACCTGACGCAAACGACTCTCGGCGTGAGCAGGGATGATGCCGCGAGG
>CAYNRS010000032.1:0-6585 GCA_964399565.1 uncultured Ignavibacteriaceae bacterium | reverse complement strand
CGCGAGGTTCTTGATTCCTTACGTGGACAAGGAGATCTATGCAAAGGATCCGTTTGAAGTCATCGACAGGCCAGGCGTGGGCTCCTTAATGAAGGTCGCAGTGGAAAAAGGCAGAGCAACGAGGCCGACGCTCAAAATAGGAATTTGCGGTGAGCACGGCGGAGACCCGTCGAGTGTCGAATTCTGCCATATGATAGGGTTGAACTATGTCAGCTGTTCGCCGTTCCGAGTCCCGATTGCGCGTCTCGCGGCTGCACGTGCGGCGCTCTCATCAAACGGTTCAAAGTCGCCAAAGGGCGGCAGAGCACAGAAGCGGTCGAACCGAAAAAAGTAAATCTCATTGAAAGACAAACCCGAGTGAGGCACTGAGCACATGAAACTCTCCGATTTCCGCTATCCGCTCCCCCGGAATCTTATCGCAAAGAAACCCATGCATCCGCGTGATCAGGCGCAGATGATGGTCCTGAACCGTGCGGACGAATCCATGATCGACCGGAAGTTCCGGGACCTGGCAGACTATGTGAGCAAAGGTGATTGTCTTGTCATCAATGAAACGAAAGTGTTCCAGGCCAGGTTGTTCGGAAAGAAAGAAAAGACAAACGCGCGGATTGAAGTCTTTCTTCTGCGCGAACTCAACGCCGAGGAAAATATCTGGGACGTGATTGTGGACCCCGCCCGCAAGGTGCGCATAGGCAACAAAATTTTCTTCGACGACGGGAAACTCTGGTGCGAAGTCATCGACAATACGACCTCACGCGGCAGGACGGTTCGGTTCAACCATAAAGGGGATTTCTTCAAGATTATCGAACGCATTGGCCTGACGCCCCTCCCGTATTACATTAAACGCGAGCCGACGCAGAGAGACAAGGAACATTATCAAACCGTCTATGCGCGCGTTCTTGGCGCAGTCGCGGCGCCAACAGCGGGACTGCATTTTACCAAACAGCTGTTACGGAAAATACAGGCGAAAGGAGTGAAGATCGCTCCCGTCATTCTCCATGTTGGTCTCGGTTCTTTCCGCGCGGTGGAGGTAGAGGACCTGACAAAGCATAAGATGGATTCAGAATACTTTGAAATCCCGGAGGAATCTGCGCACATCATCAATAAAGCAATCGATAACAGGCACAACGTCTTTGTTATCGGCACGAGCAGCTGCCGGGCGGTGGAATCCAGCGTCACCGCGGACGGCCATGTCAAACCGGCGAAGGGATGGACAGACAAGTTCATCTTCCCGCCGTACGATTTTAAGGTGACCGACAGATTGGTGACGAACTTCCACCTCCCCGAGTCCACCTTGCTGATGCTCACCAGCGCCTTTGCCGGCCATGATTTTCTGATGAGGGCCTACAAGCGTGGAATCAAAGAAGCATATCGCTTTTACAGCTACGGCGATGCGATGCTTATTCTTTAAGCAGTCTTCATGCCACGGTCTCGCTCAAAAGTCTTTGCAATAATTCCTGCCGCCGGTTCAGGCACGCGCCTGGAAGCAAAGGTGAAGAAGCAATTTCTTCCACTTCAGGGGAAACCCGTCGTGATCCACACGTTACGCCAGTTCGAGTTTTGTCCGGATATCGACGAGGTCGCGGTGGCGGTGCCAGAATCTTCTATTGTGGAAATGGAGAGCCTGGTGTCGCAGTATCGGCTTCACAAGGTGAGCAAAGTTCTGGCGGGAGGAGAGCGACGACAAGATTCTGTCAATCGCGTTCTGAGCCGGCTCGTGCTGAAGGATTCGGATATCGTGCTCGTGCATGACGGTGTGAGGCCGTTTGTCAGCACGAAAAAAATAAGCCAGGTGATCAAAGCCTGCCGGTCGCACGACGCGGCGGTGCTTGCTGTGCAGCCAAAGGATACCATCCGGCGGTCGAACGGCGGAGGTTTCTTCGATCAAACACTGGATCGTTCTGCACTCTGGCTTGTGCAGACTCCTCAGGCTTTCAAAGCATCGTTGTTGAAAAAAGCGTTTGAAAAAGCGCGGAGAGAAAAGTTTTATTCGACGGATGAAGCCGCGCTGGTGGAACGCTGCGGCGTGAAAGTCAAAATTGTCGAGGGAAGTTACGATAACATCAAGATAACGACTCAGGAGGATTTAGAGCTCGGGGTGCTTATTCTCGAACGTTGGAAGCATGCGTCTCTCCATTAACGTGCGTCCTTCCTTGCTTTTTGGCGCCGAGTTTCCTATTTTGGCTGGCAGTCATTTTGAATTGAAAGGCGGAATACCATGGTCAACATGACCATCGTCGTCATCCTGAGCTACATTGTAGGTTCCATTCCAACCAGTGTGATGTTGTCAAAGTGGGGGCACGGTTTCGATATTCGCTCCAAGGGGAGCGGCAACGCGGGCGGCACAAATGTGTTCCGCGTTCTCGGGTGGAAATCCGGCGTGTTTGTGATGACGGTCGACGTTATCAAGGGCATCATTGCGACAACAATCGTGGCCAGGTTGTTCTGGGATCCGACGCTGCCTTTTTACAACCGCACGCCTTTCGACGATTTTACGATTATCCAAATGATTTGCGGCGGAGCTGCAATCGTTGGGCACATTTGGACGGTGTTCGCCGGCTTCAAAGGCGGAAAAGGAATAGCCACCGCTGCCGGCATGCTCATCGGTATTGCACCGACGGAATTCGCGGTTTCCGCATTGATTTTTTTCGCAGTGTGCTTCGCGTGGAAGTACGTTTCTCTGGGATCTATCGCAGCTGCCATCGCCTTTCCTTTATCTATCATCATCCGTCACAACATCCTGTCGGATGAAATCCATAGTTATCACACTCTGGTGTTCTTCAGCCTTGGAGTGGCTGTTGTCCTGGTGTATTCCCACCGAAAAAATATCAAACGTCTCCTTGAAGGGACGGAAAACAGGATTACGTCTTTCCGCCCTGGAAAAGAAATGGAATCGGCCAAGGGATAAGCCTTTCGTCCGATAGCCCCGGGACGGGCTTCTCGTCCCACAATCCGCACATTCCCGTATGAAAGTCACTGTTCTTGGCGCCGGCAGTTGGGGGACGACCCTGGCTCTTGTGCTGTTTGAGAATAAGCACGACGTCAACCTCTGGACCTACAAGCCGACCCAGGCCGACCTGATGAGGAAAACGGGAGAGAACAAACCTTTCCTTCCCGGCATTCCCTTACCTCCGCAGCTGAACATCCTTACCGACATCGAGGAGGCATGTCACAAAAGAGAAATGATTGTGGCCGCCGTCCCCTCGCAATTTCTAAGGTCGGTCATTGAGAAGATCGCCCACATGCACCTTGAGCACACAATTATCTGCAACGTGGCCAAAGGCATTGAAAACAAAACCCTCATGACGATGTCCGAAGTGTTGGAGGATGTGTTGAAACATGAGCGGAAGGAGAACCTCGCAATTCTTTCGGGGCCCAGCCACGCCGAGGAAGTTTGCCGACGAATCCCGACAGCGGTGGTCTCTTCTGCACATAAGGACAAGACGGCGAAATTTGTGCAGGACGCTTTTATGACGCGGTATTTCAGAGTCTACGTCAATGAAGACATTCGCGGAGTGGAACTGGGCGGCGCCATCAAGAACATCATCGCCATCGGGGCGGGGATTAGCGATGGAGCCGGCTTTGGCGACAACACCAAAGCGGCTATCATGACGCGCGGGGTTTACGAGATCACACGACTTGGCGTCAAAATGGGCGCACAGCCGCGGACGTTTGCCGGATTATCGGGAATCGGGGACTTGATTGTCACATGCATGAGTCGACACAGCCGCAACCGCCATGTGGGAGAAGAAGTCGGCAAGGGCCGCAAACTCCAGGATGTCTTGAAAGAAATGGTCATGGTTGCTGAAGGAGTGGCAACGTCTCAATCCGTCCATGAACTTTCGCAAAAACATAGTGTGGAAGTGCCCATCGTCAGTGAGGTTTATCGGGTGTTATACGAAGGGAAGGATCCTCACAAAGCCACCGAGGATTTGATGACCAGAGATGCCAGAGGAGAGACGTAAATCCTTTTGAAGGATCCATCATCCTTGTCTAGCCATTCTGAAGCATTTCTAAGCCATTCACACATGAGTTGCGAGTTGACCTTCCGAGAATCGTGAAAAGGACTCGATGAATCTTCGGGTTCATTCGGGCTTCCTTGCTTTCACAGACCCTTTTCCGTAATTTTCTTTAGAAAAATCCCTCGAAAGCCAGTTTGCTTTACGTCATTTGCCTCGTTGGCGGTTATGTCATTGGATCTCTCCCCACGGCATATCTTGTCGTAAGGCAAAAAACCGGCGCCGACATTCGTGAATCCGGCAGCGGCAATGTCGGAGGGTTCAACGCCTTTCGCGTCACGAACTCAAAACTGATTGGCTATCTCGTGGGAGTGTTAGACGGATTCAAAGGACTCGCGGCTGTTCTCCTTGCGGGGGCTTTCGTCGGTGATGATTTCTGGCTGAAAGCCGTTGGGTTGTTCGCCTCTGTTCTTGGGCATAATTACCCCGTGTGGCTTCGATTCAAAGGCGGCAGGGGGTTGGCAACTGCGTGTGGAGGTCTTTTCCTTATTGGGGTCAGTTACACTGTTATCTGGTGTTCGATGTGGATCCTTGTGTATCGCCTAAAGAAGGACATCCTCTTTGCGAACGTTTTTTGTGTTCTTGCCACTCCAATAGTGCTCACGGTGATGCCAGAGACAGCAATTCGCCTGGCGATGGTTGCTTCAGTCGGAGGTCAGGAATACATCCAGTTTTCAATTATTTTGAGTTTCATATTGCTTGTAAGCCACTTTGATGTGCTGAGAGATTTTTTCAATCCAAAAACCGTGTGAGGAGGAAGATGTCACGCACATACATCAAGTTTGCTTTTCTTTTGCTCATACCGGCCATCATAGGGGTCTGGATTGGATTCTCCCTCGGCTCGGGAGATTCCTCACAGGCTCTCGATTCATCATTTCAGAAGTCTTTTCCTGGGGTTCAGCAAACCTCACTGCAGGATCAGATAACTTCGTCACGGCAAAACGCAATTACACATGCTGTTGCCTCTGTGAGTCCGGCCATTGTGGGAATCAATGTTACGGAGGTTCGCACATTCAGGGACCCTTTGTCCAGGTTTTTTGGAGATGACCCTTTTTTCCGGCAATTTTTTGGCGACAGGACGTACCGCCAGGAGGTCAAGGGTTTGGGGTCAGGTTTCTTCATTTCTCCGGACGGGTATATTGTCACCAACGACCATGTGGCCGGAAACGCAACGGAGATTACGGTAACGCTTACGGGAGGTAAAAGAATGAGCGCGCAGATTATCGGAACCGATCCGGCAACGGACGTTACCTTGCTCAAAGTAGATGGTAAAGATCTGCCCTACGTCAAGTTGGGGAATTCAGATGACATTGTTGTCGGTGAATGGGCGATCGCTCTTGGAAATCCATTCGGTCTTTTTGAAATAAACGACAAGCCAACCGTCACCGTCGGCGTTATCAGCTCGACCGGCATGAACCTTGGGCGGATTGGTGAGCACTTCTATAAGGACATGATTGAGACAGATGCCGCCATTAACGGCGGGAACAGCGGCGGCCCGTTGGTGAACAGTCTTGGCGAGGTCGTAGGGGTGAACACATTAATCTATACAGCGGGACAGAGCTCAACGTTCGTCGGCTACGGCTTTGCGATTCCCATCAACAAGGTCAAGAAAATCGTCACGGAGCTGAAGAACAAAGGTAAAATCGTGCGCGACGTATGGGTTGGGTTTGAGGCTCAGCAAGTAGATACGCGCATCGCCCGCTATTTTGGCCTTTCAAAAGTGGAAGGAATAATCTTGAGTGAGATTCAGTCCCGAAGTCCTGCTGAGAAGGCAGGTTTGAAAGTGGGAGACATTATCGTGGAGATCAACGGGGATAAAATCAATTCCACGGAAGACCTGAGCTCTCTTCTTGTTGATGCGAATGCGGGCGACACGCTGAACATTAAGTTTTATCGCGAGCGCAAAACTCTCACTGCACAATTGAAACTTGAACGGCAGCCTTCGTAAAAGAACAGTCTATTCAGAACCTTGTAGGAACCTTTCTATCAGAAGTCAGGACAAGGCAAAGAAATCCGACCCCCTTTCTTTTCCCCTTCCGAAGTGAGAAATGAAAAAGGCGTCGCCCGATAGGTTGCAGAAGGCACCGTTTCGGAATCCAAAAAACAGATGACGAATTGAAACGACACTAGCATGATCGCAAGATACACACGCCCCGAGATGGGCAAGATCTGGGAAGACGAAAACAGGTTTCGCATCTGGTTGGATATCGAAATCTACGCGTGTGAGGCACAATCCAAGCTCGGCCTCGTGCCTCTCCAGGCTGTCGAGGTGATCAAGTCGAAAGCGAAGTTCGACGCGGCACGGGTGCAAGAAATTGAAGAAGAAGTAAAGCATGATGTGATCGCCTTCCTCACAAACGTGGGTGAGCATGTCGGTCCTGATTCTCGCTTTATTCACCTCGGAATGACCTCATCTGATGTCCTTGACACGTCCCTGGCGGTTCAGTTGAAACAATCGGCTGAGGTGTTGCTGAAAGACCTGGAGAACCTGAAGTCCGTCCTCGCAAACAGAGCCAGGAAGTTCAAGCATACTTTGATGATCGGGCGAACCCATGGGGTCCACGCC
>CAYNRS010000031.1:0-9625 GCA_964399565.1 uncultured Ignavibacteriaceae bacterium | reverse complement strand
ATTTTTTGGCCGTCGTTGTTGATTGGCGGAAATGCGACAGAATTTGGAGATCGGCAAGCTCAGCAAAGAGTGGAGATGTGGATGAGGGTATTTTTCTAAGATTGCAGTCACCATTCTTTTCTGAAAATCGACGTCATTCGAGGGGCGAACCACACCGTAGGGACACAGCATGTTGTGTCCCTACGGTGTGAACATGTTCATGTTGTGGTTCGCTCCAAGGAGATGGATTCAATCAGTCCTATCTAGTTTATACGATTCAGACAAGCCAGTCAATATCGCATCTTTTCCCTTATTGGTGCATCACATAAGCATCACCTAAATGGAAAAGGAAATCCAAATGTCAATATTGAAACGTACCACCTCAATTCTTTTTGCTTTGGCCACAGTCTATTTTCAATTCGCATTCTCTCAACAAAAAACCGGCCTTATCTCCGGCGAAGTCCGCGACGCGACTACAAAACAACCTCTCCCGATGGCAAACGTTTTTGTCGTTGGAACAAATCTTGGAGCCGCATCCGATGAAAACGGCCGGTTCGTAATCCGTGATGTTCCGACAGGTCATTACCAACTACGATCTTCCTACATAGGATACAACCCGGCAACGTATACGGACATCGTTGTTTCACAATCACGAACCACCACGGTTTCCGTGGAGCTTGTTTCGAGTCAAATCGAAATGAACGAGGTGACGGTTACGGGAGGATATTTTGAGAGGCCTGCGGAGCGTGCGCTGAGTGTGCGAACTCTGTCATCGCAAGAAATTCGGCGTTCGCCAGGTTCTGCAGAGGATATCTTTCGCGTCATGCAGTCGTTGCCAGGAGTTGCGACAGCGGGTGGAAAGAGTGCTCAGCTGATTGTGCGCGGCGGAAGCCCTGACGAAAACCTGACGCTGCTCGACAACATCGAAATCTACAACCCAATTCACTTTGCCCGAACCGGGGAGTCGATGGGAATTATCAGCATCATCAATCCTTCACTCCTCAATTCCGTGGATTTCATGACAGGAGCTTTCCCCGCAGCCTACGGAGATAGGCTGTCATCTGTGTTTGACATGTCTCTTGTGGAAGGAAACAAGGAGCTTCACAACATCGATATCAATACCAACATCGCCGGATTTGGCGCACTGGTTGACGGCCCCGCACCCGGTGGTGGTTCAATGGTTTTTTCTGCGCGAAGAGGTTTCTTTGATTTGCTGACCTCTATCATGAATCGTCCGGCAGCTCCGCGTTATTACGATGCAGTCGGGAAAGTAACGTATGACCTTGATGACAGGAATCGCCTTAGTGTTCTCGGATTCTATTACCTGGACCAAATTGAACGAACAGGAGCAACGTCACAATCATCTCAAATTTCCAAATACGGTTACGTGACGAGGGATGATTTCGGGTCTGCAATCGGTGCGAACTGGCGGTCGTTGATTTCTTCCAATGCATATTCGCTGACAACCGCCTCCTTTTCCGGAAACGGCTGGAATACACTTCAAGGAACGGCCACCGACCGCGCAGCGCGGGGCGAGGATATTCGCGAATACAACTATTCATTGAAAAATGAAATTTCCTATCAGCCTTCGCCCGAACTGCAGTTGAAAAGTGGCGTTCAAGTGCATCTTCTTGACTCAAAACATGTTGCATGGACGCCTCAAGACACGACGCGCAATGGCCAGCTGATTCCGGCTACGTCCATCTCCTATTTGCCGACCGCAAGCCGCAAGATTTCCGCCTTTTTACAAGACTCCTGGCGTCCTTTTGCACAACTTTCGCTGACAACCGGCGCGCGATTTGATTATTTCTCGTTCACTCGTGAATTAACCTGGAGTCCCAGGTTTTCAGCGCAGTTTCATTTCGATGAAAAAACGTCTGTCAATGCTGCCTACGGAAAATTCTACCAGACTCCTGCCTCCTACCAAATTGCTCTCGATCCGCAAAATGAGCTTTTGCGCAGCGGTCTCGCCACGCATTATATTTTAGGACTTGAGCATATTCTCTCAGAGGACATGCGCGCCACGCTTGAAGTGTATCACAAAGATCTCGCAGCGGTCGTCGTCGAGAATGACACCACAAACATCCTCAACAATAACGGCAGCGGCTACGCAGAAGGGATCGAATTATCGTTACAGAAAAAATTTACCAACGGGTTCGTCGGCAGTGCTTCGTATTCCTATTCGGTCTCAAAACGAAGGGACGAAGCAGCTCTTCCGCTGTATGATTTCGAATTCGACCGGCCACACATCGTGAACCTGATTGCGGGCATTGGGCTTTCAGAGCACTGGCAGCTTGGCGTTAAGTTTCAGTACGCCTCCGGAATTCCGTATACGCCGGTTGTGGGTGTAACACAGAAAGGCGGCGTCTTCTACGCAATTGATGGAGCCACGAATTCAGCCCGCTACCCAGACTATCATAAGTTGGACATCAGGCTTGACAGGAAATTCGAGTTCGATTCGTGGACACTGACAGCCTATCTCGATTTGTGGAATGTGTATAACCGTCAGAATGTTTTGGCATACACTTATAAAGTCGACAACAGCGGAATAATAACAACTACAACACGCGAGGACTTTGGAGTGCTGCCAATCATCGGGTTATCGGCTCAGTTCTGAAGCATTCTACGGTAACCTTGTCAAGGACGTTGGGACGCTCGAAATCCTTGACAAGGCTGCCCGTTCTTTCTTGCCGATTGATTTTCCAGGAAAAAGCTTATAACGTGGAGTGAGTAAGACTCCCGGAGTCTCACCTGTTTACGCTCAGTGAGACTCCGGGAGTCTCCCAAAGCCGATGGAAGACGCTCTCCTCATAGCCCGCCTGCAGTTCGCATTCACCATCATGTATCATTATCTGTTCCCACAGCTCACAATGGGTTTGGGGCTGCTCATTGTGACGATGAAGTGGATAGCTTTGCACAAAAACGACGAGCGTTACAATCAATCCGCGCGGTTTTGGGGAAAAATCTTTGCCATTAATTTTGCGATGGGCGTGGTCACCGGTATCCCGATGGAGTTCCAGTTTGGAACCAACTGGGCGAAGTTTTCAACCTTTGCAGGCGGCGTCATTGGACAGACTCTTGCCATGGAAGGTATGTTCGCATTTTTTCTGGAGTCCAGTTTTCTCGGGCTCTTTATTTTCGGTGAAAAACGGCTTGGACCTCGCGGCCATTTCGGCGCAGCCCTGGCGGTCTTCCTCGGTTCGTGGTTATCCGGATACTTCATCGTCGCGACGAATGCGTGGATGCAGAACCCCGTGGGATATGCGGTCGCGCCGGATGGAACTGTGCACGTCAACGACTTCTGGGCGTTGTTGCTGAATCCATGGCTCGGATGGCAGTATGTGCACACGATGATTGGATCCGTCATCACGGCTTCCTTCGTCCTGGCAGCGGTAGGGGCATACTATGTTTTGACAGACAAACATACTGAACACGGCAAAACTTTTCTGAGAATCGCAGTCGTTGCCGGAGTTATCAGCTCCATCCTCGTGGCTTTTCCAACTGGCGATGCACAGATCAAAAACGTCTACAAGTATCAACCGGTAACGTTTGCTGCGATGGAGGGAATATTCGAGACTAAGGAGGGTGTCGAGTTGGTACTCATCGGGCAACCGGACATGGAGAAGATGAAGATCGATAATCCGCTCTACGTCCCCAACTTCTTGAGCTTTCTCACACACTTCAGCTGGCAAGCCGAAATCAAAGGGTTACAGGCATTTCCAAAAGACCAATGGCCGACGAATATTCCTCTGCTGTACTATGGTTATCATATCATGGTAGGGCTCGGCACCATATTTATTGCCATAATGGTTCTCTCCGTGTTTTTGCTCTGGAGAGGAACACTGTTTTCAAATCGACGAGTTCTGTGGATTCTCATGCTGAGTTTTCCGTTTCCCTACATCGCCAACACTGCCGGTTGGGCGACTGCAGAACTTGGGCGGCAACCGTGGTTGGTATACGGCTTGATGCGCACCGTCGAAGGAGTTTCGCCAAATGTCTCGGCAGGAAACAGCTTGTTCACACTTTTGGGATTTCTCGGGTTATATTTTGTCATCGGTGTGTTGTTTTTGATGCTTGTAATAAAAAAGATCAATCAGGGACCGACAACATGACCTTTCGAAGGATCTAAAGAGCTTCATCTTCTCCTTCGAAAGGTTTAACGAGCTAAAGGAGAATCGAGGGAACCTTGGAAGGCCAAGGTAAAACGAGAGAACCTTCCGAAGGTCTGGAGGAAACGAGAAAACCTTCTGAAGGTCAATGAGAATATGGAAACACTCTGGTTCATCATTGTTGCATTGATGCTCGCAATGTATGTGATTCTCGACGGCTTTGACCTCGGCGCGGGGATCATACATCTTTTTGCGGCAAAAAACGAGAAAGAACGCAGGACAATTCTTAATGCTATCGGACCCGTGTGGGACGGCAACGAGGTGTGGCTGCTGGCGGCGGGTGGCTCTCTCTACTTCGCCTTTCCGAAACTTTATGCCTCAAGCTTTAGCGGCTTTTATTTGCCGCTTATCATCGTTTTATGGCTGCTTATTCTAAGAGCGCTGGGAATCGAGTTTCGCCATCAGGTTCAAAACCCGCTTTGGAAATCGTTCTGGGATGCATCTTTTGCTGTGGGCAGCATCCTCCTCTCCATTTTCTTTGGGGCGGCTCTTGGAAACGTCGTGCGTGGAGTTCCTTTGAACAAGGACGGCTATTTCTTCGAACCTCTCTGGACGACCTTCACCGTCGTTCCTGAAGCTGGCATCCTTGACTGGTTCACAGTCGTCATGGGGCTCGTGGGTTTCTTCACGCTTGCCTCGCATGGATCAAACTTCATCGCGCTGAAGACAGAGGGTGAACTTCAGATTCGTGCGCGGTCATTTGCAGGAATCGCGTGGTGGGGCGTATTCCTTGGTTCGATAGCGGCTTTCGTGTCAACATGGTCCATCCGGCCGCAGATTTGGCAGAATTATTCTGAACACGTTTGGGGTTTTGTCTTTCCCCTCGTTGGTTTGCTTGGGCTCGGCGGAATGTTTTTCTCCAATCGAAGTCGGCAGGACAAGCTCGCATTCCTTTCGTCGTCGGTTTTCATTGGCGGGATGCTTGCGAGCACAGCATTCGGCCTCTATCCCAATGTCCTTCCCGCCTCAACGACCCCGGAATACAATCTCACGATTTACAACACCGCTGCACAAGAGTATGGTTTGAGTGTCGGTCTGACATGGTGGGTGATTGGCATTGGGTTGGTCGCAGGATATTTCGTGTTTGTCTATCGCTCTTTCCGCGGCAAAGTTGTTCTTCCTTCTGAAGAAGCAGGATATTAGTAAGGGAAATCTCACAGCGCGTAGGTCGTCCTTAAGGACGACCTACCAGTACACAAGTGAAAAAGGGGTCGGGCGAAAACAAAACACAAAAAAACTAATCTGGAATGGCAATGGCCAAGGAAGTATTTCTCAAACAAGCTCAAGGCACAACATTCATCGCAAAAGCAAACACTGGCCACTGGGTCGTTGTTAACAATTCAGTCGACGAAGGAGGCAGCGCATCTGGAACCTCGCCAAAAGAGTTGCTGCTTATTTCTCTCGCAGCCTGCACTGCGAGCGATGTCATCCCGATCCTGAAGAAAAAGAGAAGCCCCGTGCAGAGCTTTGAACTCCATGCAAAGGCAAACGAGCGAGAGGAGTTTCCACGCATCTTCACAGACATACACTTGGAGTATGTTTTCTACGGTGACGGCATCAAAAAAAATGACGTAGAGCATGCAATCGAATTGTCGCGGACAAAGTATTGCTCTGTTTCCGCTATGTTGAGCCCCGCGTCGAGGATAACACACTCGTATCGTATCGAACCGGCCAACGCTTCATAATATTCCTCACAGGTTTTTTTGAATTTGTGGGAAGGCTTCTGTATCTTGAGCCGCTCACAATTTCTCACCGCAACATCTGACGACTGACGTTTATCATGGGAACGACAGCAACGACTCTCTCCAACGTTGACCTCGACCAGCTTTGCATAAATACCATTCGTACACTCGCGATGGACGCTGTCCAAAAAGCAAAATCCGGCCACCCGGGAATGCCCATGGGTGCGGCTCCGATGGCTTACGTTCTCTGGACTCGATACCTGAAACACAATCCAGCAAACCCAAAATGGTACAACCGCGACAGGTTTATTCTCTCGGCCGGCCATGGATGCATGCTCCTCTACAGTCTCCTCCACCTTACAGGATATGATCTTACTCTCGATGATATCAAGAATTTTCGCCAGTGGGGAAGCAAGACTCCGGGACATCCTGAATCTCATTTGACCACGGGCGTGGAAACCACAACCGGCCCATTGGGGCAAGGTTTTGCAAACGGCGTAGGAATGGCGATGGCCAAGAAGTACCTCGCCGCACGATACAACATAGAAAACTTCGAAATCATCAATTACAGAATCTTCGGCATCGTCAGCGACGGCGACCTTATGGAGGGCGTGGCGTCGGAAGCTGCATCTCTTGCGGGACACCTGCGACTCGGAAACATCGTCTATCTCTACGACGACAATCATATAAGCATCGACGGTTCAACTGACCTTGCATTCACTGAAGACGTGGTAAAACGATTTGAGGGCTACCGCTGGCATGTCCGGACAGTGGAAGACGGGAATGACCTTGATGCCATTGACGCGGCAATCAAGGAAGCGATCGCCGAAACCGACCATCCCTCGCTTATCAAAGTGCGCACCCACATCGGCTTCGGAAGTCCGAACAAACAAGACACCGCCGAGGCGCACGGATCTCCTTTGGGTGAAGAAGAAGTAAAGCTCACTAAACGCGCCCTTGGATGGGATCCGGAAAAACACTTTTTCATCCCCGAGGAAGCACTGGCGCATTTTCGTAAGAGCGCAACGCTTGGCAACAAGTGGGAACAGCTTTGGAAAACCCTGTTTAACGAATACAAGAAAGATCATCCCGACCTGGCGGCAGAGCTCGAAAACGTCTGGTCGAACAATTTCGGCGACTCGTGGAAGAAAGCGTTGCCGGCATTTGGCACCGACTCGCCCGCGCTTGGCACACGGGAGGCCTCTGGGAAGGTGCTCAACGCCATTGCCCCACATCTTCCAACACTTGTCGGCGGTTCGGCAGACCTTACCCCATCCAATAACACGTATCTCAAAGACATGGGCGAATTCCAGGCGAGCAATTACAAAGGTCGAAACCTGCGCTTTGGGGTTCGCGAACACGCAATGGGTTCAATACTCAACGGTATCGCGTTAACCGATGGGATGATACCGTACGGCGCCACATTCCTGGTTTTCTATGACTACATGCGTCCCCCAATCCGGCTGGCAGCAATTATGGGCATCAGACCAATCATTGTTTACACACACGACAGCATCGGACTTGGCGAAGACGGCCCTACGCATCAGCCAGTTGAGCAGCTTTCTGGTCTGAGGAGCGTTCCAAACATCACGGTGCTCCGACCCGCGGATGCGAACGAGGTTTCCGTGGCGTGGAGAGTCGCTCTTGAACACAAAGGCGGTCCCGTAGTTCTCATCCTCACCCGCCAAAAGATCCCTGTGATTGACCGGACGAAGTATGCACCAGCAGGTGGTGTCGAAAAGGGTGCCTACATCCTCGCGGAGAATTCGATGACGCCTGAAATTCTCTTGATAGGCTCGGGATCCGAAGTGCAGCTGGTTCTTACAGCCTATGAGAAACTGGCCGCCAGCGGCACAACGGTCCGGGTTGTGAGCATGCCATCATGGGAACTTTTCGACCGCCAGCCCAAAGAATACCGGGACAAAGTTTTTCCGCCGTTTATCAAGAAGCGTCTCGCGGTGGAGGCACTCTTGCCTCTTGGATGGAGTAAATACGTGGGATCGGAAGGCGGCGTGTTTGGCGTAACAAAATTCGGCGCTTCGGCTCCAGGGGACGTTCTCATGAAAGAGTATGGGTTTACGGTTGAGAATGTCATTCAAAAAGTAAAGGAACTTCTCGGTTGACGAATCTCGATTGTAGCGGCTCGTCTTTGAAAGGATTTCTTCACATGCACAAGAAATTCCACTATGTGTTTCCGTTCTTATTTCTTGCCGTCGTGGGCTTTGCACAGCAGAAACCAAAGCTCGTCGTTCTCATCTCAGTCGACCAGATGGTTCCGGAGTACCTCGAAAGATATGGGCAACAATTTACCGGAGGGTTCAAACGCCTTTCGACGGAAGGAATTGTATTCACCAATGCAACACTGAACTACGCCTCGAGCGAAACCGGACCGGGACACGCAACGCTCTCTACGGGATCGTATCCCTCAACGAGCGGAATTCTCGCGAACGAATGGAATGACCCCAAGACGAGGAAAAGAATCTATTGTGTCGGGGATTCACTCGCTAAACCCGTTGAAGGCAAGGGTGGTGGCGTATCCCCAAGGAATCTCGTCGTGACGACGATTGGTGATTGGCTGAAGGCAGAATCTCTCGTGGCCAAGGTCGTTTCCGTGGCATCAAAGGACAGAGCAGCCGTTCTCATGGGGGGAAAACGACCCAATTACGCTTTTTGGTATGATAGAAAAACCGGTCACATGGTTACTTCTTCGTACTATGGCGAAAGACTTCCCGAGTGGGCAAAGAAGTTCAATGAGGGAAACTGGGTTGAAAAAAACCTGCCGGGGTCGTGGTGGAAGCTCAAGTCCCATGCCGAGTATGAAGCCGACGGACCCGATGAACTGAAAGGCGAAATGGTATGGGGAATGAGCTCTTCATTTCCTCATCAGTTTGATATTGAACGTCGAAACGACCAAATCCTCACTAGTCCGTGGGGCGATATGATGACACTTGATTTTGCGTACACAGCCATCGAAGGAGAGAAACTCGGGCAACGGGCGTTGACCGATATTCTCAGCGTCGGATTATCGTGCACCGATTACGTGGGACACAGCTTCGGACCAAACAGTCATGAGATGCACGACCACTTGCTGCGCCTCGACCTTGCACTTGGGTCTTTCATGACAAACGTAGAAAAAATCGTGGGTGCAGGCAATGTTCTCTTTGTACTGAGCGCCGACCACGCGGTGATGCCGCTTCCGGAATTTCAAACGGACGTCATGAAACAGCCGGCCCGGCGTCTCCTCATCGATAGCGTAATCGTGCCAAAGGCCCGCGAGCTCGAAAAACGACTTCAGAATGAGCTGCGCACGACGGACTGGCTTATTTCACGCGAAGGCTTCCTGAACTATGATGCGGCTAAGAAAGCAAAAGTGAACGAGGCGAAGCTCGAGCAAAAAGTGCGCGAGGGATTGCTCAAGATCGACGGAATCTCGGACGTCTTCTTCAAACGCGAACTCGTCAGCAAGACGACAAAAGAGCGGCCCTACCTCGGGTATTTTCAGCGAAGTTACTTTGCGCCGCGCGGAGAAGACTTTCAAATCCTGTTTTGTGAAAATTGTCTTCCCACAACCCGTCCTACGGGCACTTCGCACGGCTCACCGTATCGATACGATATTCACATTCCCATCATCTTCATGGGCTGGGGGTTGAAACCGGAAAAGGAACGAAGGTAGGCCGCTCCCCATCGTTGTATCGGAACGAGGCCACCGGCATCGAGGAAGAGCCATCGGAGCCGATCAGGGTCACCTCGGTCAGAAGGGAACGACCTGTGCGTCGGCTTGTGGTATAACCCAGC
>CAYNRS010000030.1:0-9627 GCA_964399565.1 uncultured Ignavibacteriaceae bacterium | reverse complement strand
TTGTTCTTTTGTTTTCCCATGGAAGGTGGGTATCTTATCCCAGCACTTCCTTTCATCGTCCTTCTGATTGCCCAAGCATGCTCAACGAAAGAGTTTCGTTGGTTTTGCGTGGCCGTTATTCTTTCGCCTTTCCTTGTGAGCATCGATTCTGCCGACAGGCCGTGGAGCCCGGATCGCTCAGCGGTTTCCTTTGTCGTGGAATATCAAAAAAGGCTCATTGCGATCGATTTGCTCTCTGGACCAATTATCAAGGATTTTCAGAGAAAAAACGAGCGAAGAGAATTTTTGGATCGCGTTTTGAAGAAAGCGGATTCGCTCACAAGGCCAAGTGTTGTTCTTGCAGGGATATGGTTACCGCAAATCGCTGTAACCTCAGGAGGCTATCACAATGAAGAGAAGAAAGCAAAGGGGGGTTACAAGAGATCCAACGTCGAATTTGTCGAAATTCTGGATTCCTCCGCTGTCAAGGCGTACGTGGACAAGAATACGCCTCTCTTCTTCATCACATCCCAGGACAAATACAATCTTGAAGTCTCAGGATTTGATCTACGAACGGTCGGAGCTTTGGAGTTTTCTGTCGGTCAAAAGAAAACTCCCGATCCACTGTAGGTTCATCGGGAGTTTTCACGATAATTCAGTCGGCCGGAGAATTGACTTACTTCCGTTTCACCCTCACGCTTCCTAAACCCGATTCGATTTCGATTGTGAGCTTCCTTTCAGAATTACCGTCGGTTGTTTCGTAGACGCCGCTCTTGCGTTTCCTGAAATCACGGTCGATGTCAAAGCTGGAGAACCAGCTGTCGTCGTACAGAATTTTCGTTGCCACTTCACTCGGCACATAAACCACGATCGACCCCAGGCCTACCTCGACCTTGGCGTTTGCGTTCTGTTTCAAAGTACCGCCAAAGTCAAGTTTGTACGACCCAACGCCCCCAGAGAATTTCAACTTCTTGAAGTTTGTGTTGCAGAGGTTCGTTGCAGTGAACTTGCTGACGCCGGATTCTATCTGGATAAGCTCCGTGGTGATAATGTTGGGTTTGTCGCATCGGAGCTCAACACTGCTTGCGCCGGAGGAGATTTTGAGTTCCTGGATCTGAAGTCCTGAAAGGTCTATATCGCCTTTCCCGGCTCCGAGTTCAAGCTCTATAGAAATCGGCAAGGCATCTGTGAGCTTCAAGGTCAGTCTTCGGTAATTGTCCTCGTCGTCTTTATCACGCCACAGAGATTTTGTTTTCTTGAGTTTTATCCTAAGCTTTCCGCGGTCTCCATCAACATCGTACGACACCTGGAATTTGTGGTCATCCTCTTCCTCTTCTTCATAGTCCAATACCGCAATCTTCGCCTTCTCGCCGCGCTCGAGTATGATGCTGCCGAAAGCGATGTCCATGAAAACAATGAGTTCCTTCTCCTTGCCGCGGCTTATTTCGCGGTGTTGAGATTGAGCCACAACAAGCGCTGGTGCCGCGGTCAGGGCACAAAGAATGAAGAGAAATGGCGTTAAGAAGGAGGTTTTCATGTGTCGGGCGCGTGACGCCCCCACTATTTACGTGGAAAATCGCACGTTTGTTTCACGAATTCCTCAAAAATGGCGCATTTTCTTGCGCAATGCACGATATAGCATTTCTCGAGCTCGGAAGATGTGTGCCTTCACCGTCCCCAGCGGCAGGTGCAGGATTTTTGCTATCTCCTGGTAGTCTTTTTCCTCAACATGTCGCAACATGATCACTTGTCGATATTTGTGAGGAAGGTCATTGATTGCTTCATCGATCATTTTCTTCCTCTGGACCGACATGAGCTCCTGGTCCGCTCCATGTGAGAGGTCCGGCAACTCGAAGCTGTAATCGCTGTCTTTAGATTCTATGGGCTTATCGATGGAGAACGTTTGGAGTTTCTTCCGGCGAATATAATCGATGGAGTTATTCGTGGCGATCTTGTAAAGCCATGTGGAAAATGCATACTCTTCATTAAAGCTTCCCAACGACGTAAACGCCTTAATGAACGCCTCCTGGGTCAGATCTTCAACCTCTTCCTTATCGCGGACAATTCGGTAAATCAGGTTATAAATGGCGTCATGGTACTTTTGGCGGAGACGTTTAAATGCAGCCTGGTCCCCTTTCAGAGCCTGAATGATGAGATGTGCATCTTCTTCGCGGGATTCAAGACGCTTCTGGTCGACAACACCGGGGGCAGTGAACGCCGAAGGCGGGCGTGGCGGGGTATGTTTCTTCGTTGCCTTGGGCATCCTTACGACGGTTGGCTGAATATTGCAACGTCGGCAGCAAAAAGTAGGCAAAAAAAGACTGACGCGCAAGAAAGTAACTTCTAATGACGAAACCTCAGTCGCATCTTTGTTGTTTGCTAAAGAGAGTGAAATTAGTTACTTTGGCTCAAACGATGGAGTTCGTGTAGCAGACCCGTAGCAATGTTCATCACGTTCGAAGGTTTAGACTTCTCCGGCAAGTCCACTCAGGTTCGACTCCTCTCCGAACGGCTTTCCCAAGAGAATTTTAACGTCCTGGTTCTCCGAGAACCCGGCGGGACAGAGATCGGCGAAAAGATCCGTTCCGTTTTGCTGGACAAGGATTCCTCCGGCATGACCGACACAAGCGAGTTGTTTTTATTTTCCGCAAGTCGCTCGCAACTTGTCGGCGAGGTCATCAAGCCGGCGCTGGAGGGAGGAATGATCGTCGTCTGCGACCGGTTTTTCGACTCGACCACGGCGTACCAGGGCTCGGGGCGCGGGCTCTCTGAAGAGGCAATTGCTGCCATCAATAAGCTCGCCACGTCCGGCCTGATCCCCGATGTGACGTTTTTTTTGGATATACCCCTCCAGGAGCTGGAAAAACGCATGCTAAGGTCGAGATCCGGGAAAGACCGGATGGAATCAAACGGGCAAGGATTCTACACAAAGGTCCGTGAATGTTATCTTTCTCTTGCAAAGAACGAGAAACGGTTTGTTGTTATAGACGCCACACAATCCATCGAGGATATCCATGACGCCGTCTGGCAAAGAATCGAAAGAATGGTTGCTCAAAACGCAAAATAATGAAGAAGGATCGGCTATGAAGGTAAAGTTTCTCAACATGGTGTTCATAGGAGTGGCTGCGGGGTGCATCCTGACATTCGGTTTTGTTGGAATCCCGGAAAATGATCTGTTTCTCAAGATCAACCGCGGGATCGACGTTTTTGGTAAAGTCTATAAGGAAATAACTATTAATTATGTCGATGCTGTTGACCCCGAGAGATTCATCCGAGCTGGTATCGACGGCATGCTCAAAACTCTCGATCCTTACACAGTATACATTGGTGAGAAGGAAGGCGATGAAATTGACCTGGTCACCAATGGAAAATACGGAGGCATCGGAGTAACGATCGGAACGAGGGATGGGTTAATCACGATCATTAACCTCCTGGAGGGATTTTCCGCCGCAAAACAAGGAATCGAGGTTGGGGACCATATTCTGGAAGTGGATGGAAAAAGGGTTGTTGGGGCATCTCTCGACGATGTGCGGCAGCTTGTGCGAGGCGCTCCCGGCACAGAAGTGAGGATGAAAATCGAACGTGAAGGAGTAAAAGAGCCAATTGAGTTTCTCCTTGTTCGTGAAGAGATTCCCGTCAGGAACGTGACCTATGTTGGTTATCTGGAGAAAGGAATCGGGTATGTAAGGCTGGAACGGTTTTCGCGAACCGCCGGGAACGATGTGCGCTCGGCCCTTAAAGACCTTAAAACATCGGGTGAGCTGAAAGGACTCGTTCTCGACCTGCGCGATAACCCTGGCGGACTTCTGGACATCGCCGTGGAAGTGTCGTCTAAGTTCTTACCGGAAAGCAGCCTCGTCGTGACGACGAAAGGGCGTAGGAGCGATGCGGACCGGAAGTACTTCTCAACCGAGAGGCCGATGGTCGATGATATACCGCTTGCAGTTCTGGTGAATCGAGGGAGTGCAAGCGCCAGCGAAATTGTCACGGGAGCAGTTCAGGATCTGGATCGCGGCATCATCGTTGGGACGCGCACGTTTGGAAAAGGACTCGTTCAGACCGTCACCAGACTCTCTGATAACACCTCGTTAAAAGTCACAACGGCAAGATACTATACACCCAGCGGACGCTGTATCCAGGAAATCGACTATTCGCATCGAACAAAAGACGGCATGTTCCCAATGTTTGCCGACAGTGTCAAGAGGGAATTCCGGACTTCGCATAACCGGAAGGTCCTTGAGGGAGGCGGCATCGATCCCGACACGCTTGTGGCCGACGAAGAGTACAGCAAGCTCTTTGTCGAACTGAACCGAAAGGCTATGTTTTTCAAGTATGCCAATCGGTACGCGGCCGAGCGCAAATCGATTCCCGACAGATTCGATGTTGACGACGGTGTCCTCTCGGATTTTGAACGATTCCTGAAAGAACGGAAGTTTGATTACCAGGAAGAAGCCGAGTTACGGTTGAGAGAACTTCGGGAACTCGCTGAGAAATCCCGTTTCGGGCCAGAATTCTTCGAACAATCGAAAAGAATGAGCAGCCTCGTCGCAGTCGAAAAATCCAGAGTGATAGAACGTTACAAGCAGGAGCTGAAAAGCGCTTTGAAAACCGAAATTGTTGGTCGGATGAAGGGAGAGAAAGCAAAAATCGAAACAACGTTTGCCGCTGACGAACAACTTCGGGTTGCCGTGAATGTGCTGAAGGATAAAAGAGTGTATAACCGGATCCTTGCGGGCAAGCTCAGGTAGGACGTCAGGGTTCGAAAAGCTGGAGCTGCGGTAAAGCACCTTTCACGAGGTTGGCAACGTAGTCAAAATCTCCACCTTTGTGAACGAAGTCGAGGTTGTCCGTAGGAATGATAAGGAGAGGTCCCACCTTGTAGTGAGCAATCCAGTCCTCGTAGTGGTTGTTGAGCTGTTCCAAATAGGCGCGCTGGATTCCCTGTTCAAACCCCCGTCCACGTTTTGCAATTTGCTTCATGAGCGTATCCACTGAGGCTTTGAGGTAGACCATGAGATCGGGCGGCTTCAGGTATTCCATCATGACTTGAAAGAGTGAAACGTAATTCTCGTAATCCCTCTTGTCCATTTTTCCAATTTCAAACAAGTTCCTCGCAAAAATCTCCGCATCCTCATAAATGGACCTGTCCTGAATAACGGATTGGCCCGACTCGACAATCTCCTTGTGGTATTTGAACCGGTGTGCCAGGAAGTAGATTTGCAAATGGAAAGACCATCGGTTCATATCTCCATAAAAATCGGCAAGATAAGGATTATCATCAACAGACTCGTAATAGGGTTTCCACTTGAACCGTTCACCCAGGAGCTTGGTCAAAGATGATTTTCCCGCTCCAATGTTTCCGGCAACTGCAATGAAAAGGGGACTGGAATGAAGCGGCATGGAGAGATGAAGAGTTGAGGGTGAAAAGGGAATGCCTTCGGCCGATTAGCCAAAGGAAGTGCGACATTACTTGAACGCCGCTACAGCCTCGTTGACTGTCTTATGAATATCGAACACCGTATTGAGTTTAGTCATCTCCAGGAGATTCTCGATCTTGTCGGATGCCCGGGCAAGTTTCATTTCACCCCCGGATTTGCGCATCGTATTAAGTCCGCCGATGAGCATCGCGAGGCCGGAACTGTTGATGAATTTCACATCACTGAGGTCAATCACGATTTTTCTCTTCTTGTCATCGAGGAGTTTATGAATTTGCTCATTGAGTGCAGTTGCGTCCGGCCCTCCCATGACGTTCCCCGTCAATTCGATGATCATGATTCCCTTGACTTCCTTGCTTTTGAATTTCATGGCCTCTCCTTCATCGTTGGCGTATGCTATGCTTGCGCCGGTTTTTTCTTTCGCAGAGAAGAATCGAGAACAACAGCACTGGCAATGTAGATCGAAGAATAGGTACCCGTGATCTGACCGATCGTGAGTGCAAATGCGAACCCTCTCGTGGAATCACCTCCGAAGAGCAGCAAAATAACAAGCACGAGCAAAATGCTTCCGTTTGTAATGATTGTCCGGCTCAAAGTGTCGTTGAGACTCCGGTTCATGACTTCGGCAAGCGAAAGGCTTCGGTAAATCTTGATGTTTTCGCGAATGCGGTCAAAAACGACGACGGTATCGTTGACAGACACGCCAACCAGGGTGAGAAAAGCCGCAATGACTTCCTGTGTAATCTCGAGATTGACCGGAATAAGTCCATCGAGGATCGATATGATACCCAGGGTAACAAGTACGTCGTGAAACAGCGCCAGGACCGCCCCAACGCCATATGAAAACTGAAACCGAATGGCGATGTACAAGAGAATGGCCACAAGGGATGCAATGATGGCATACAAGGCGTCACGGCGAAGTTCTGCGCCGATTTTGGGCCATATCCGATACTCTTTGAGAACCTCAAACCGGACGTCAGGAAAACTCTGCTGAATTGCTAGACGAATTTTGTCACCAACGACATTTCCTTCCGCCTGTTCAGTTGTCCTGACCAGCATATTGCCTTCGGTTCCATACGATTTTATCTCGCTATTACCGAGTCCGACGGTTGTCAGAGCCCCCCTGATTTCAGCGACTTCAAGTTTTCTGCTGAAGGAAAACAGAACCTCTGTCCCACCTCGAAAATCTATGCCATAGTCAATTCCTTTGACAGAAAGAGAAATCATACCTGCAAGGATGACCGCGCCGGAGACCATGTACCACCGGCGGCGGATGCTGAGAAAATCTATGTTCGTTTTCTTAAAAAAGCGCATTGAACAACAGTCTCCTTTTCTTCTATGTCAGAGTTTCGCGCCGCGTTTTGCGGTTACCCAAAACTCGGCTGTAGCCCCCGGTCCATCATCAGGTTAAACGTGACACGGGTTATGATAATGGCGCTGAACATACTCGCAACTATTCCAATCATGAGAGTCAACGCAAACCCCTGCACAGGTCCCGTGCCGAACTGGTAGAGAATCAAACCGGTCAAAAACGTCGTTATATTTGAGTCGAAAATTGCCGAAAAGGCTTTCACATACCCGGCGTCAACGGCAGCTCGAAGAGTTTTTCCGGTTATGAGTTCTTCGCGAATACGTTCATTGATCAGAACGTTGGCGTCAACAGCCATACCTATGGTGAGGACAATTCCCGCGATGCCGGGAAGTGTGAGAGTGGCTTTGAATCCCGCCATGACCCCCAGAAGAAAGAGCATGTTGAACAACAAGGCAATGTCTGCGACGATTCCCGCTTTGCTGTAATAGAGAACCATGAAAAGAACGGTGAAAGCAAATGCAATTAATGAAGCTGATAAACCCGATCGAACCGAATCCTCGCCAAGCGAAGGTCCAACAGAACGCTGTTCGATGATGGCGACGGGTGCAGGTAACGCGCCTGCTCTCAGAACGATTTCCAGTAAACGAGCCTCATTCGGAGAGTCTATCCCGGTAATTTGAGAATGTCCTCCTGGAATTTTTCCAATAATCGTCGGAGCAGAGAACACGCCGTTGTCGAGGACAATGGCCACTCTCTTGCCGATGTTTGCACCTGTAACGCGGGACCACTCGCGGGCGCCTTCGCTGTTCATCTCCATGTTGACGACCGGGCGGTTATCCTCAGGGTTGACACTTGCTCGAGCATCGATGATCACTCCGCCCGTCAACTCGGGCGCCTTCTTCAAAGGGAAAAGTGTATAGTACTTGTAACCGTCCGCAAAAGTCAACGTTTTTGCAGACCAAAGATATTCAAAATCCGGGGGGAGCGTGTTCTGAATGTCTGCTCTTGTGAGAAGTCTTATTATCCTGTCGCGGTCCTTATCTCTGACGAACGCCTCTCCCGAGCGTTGGTCAAACCTCAAGTAGGAAAGGAAAGGATGTTCGCGCAATACTTTTGTTTCCTGTGATGTGTCGGTTGGTGCGGGCTGCTGTGTTCCTCCCAGAAGCTCTGTCAAGGCATCTTTTGGTTTTTCCTCAGGTTTTTCTGCTTTTTTCTCCCGGGCTGCCAAGGTATCCGTTGTTCTTCCCGTCAGGAATTTGTCAATCGATTCGAGAACCCTGAAAGAAATGTCGGGGTCCTTCATCATTCGAAACTCGAGCTTTGCAGTACCCTGCAGCAATTGGCGTACTTCGTTTTCGTCCTTCACCCCGGGAAGCTCGACAATGATCCGGCGGGCTCCTTGCTTTTGAATATTAGGTTCGGAAACCCGGTACTGGTCGACCCTGTTCCGCACTATTTCAATCGCACGGTCGACGGCTTTTTCCGCTTCGGATTCAAGCCAACTGATGATCGTGGCATCGTCATCGCGGATATTGCGATAAAATCGGCTTAACCGTATGCCTCCGTCCTGGAATTTCTTTGCAAAAACGGGTATGATGGGAATATCCGCCCGCATCGCTTCGTTTCTGACTTCCCCGATCATGCGCCTGAAATTGTCATCCTCGTTTTTTGCCAGGTCATCAATAAGTTGGAGGAGGTCAACCTCGAGGACCACGCGCATGCCGCCCTGGAGGTCGAGTCCCAGTTTTACGCGTTTTTCTTTTGCCGTTGCAATGTCGCCTTCGTTCTGTTCAAAGTAAGCGATGCTGTCCTGGCCGGTAAGCGACTCAAGCGCTTTTCGATACCTGTAGTCCTGATACGTGGGCCACAACGAATACACGGCAAGAATGACTGCGCAAGCGATGAGGACAAGACGGCTCAGTTGGTTTCTCACGAATAAATCTCCACACTAAAATCTGAATTGTTTACGAGTTGGGTGAGAGCAGATCAACGTCGAAATGTGTTTTTCGAAATGCTCTTCGTGCCTGCACGCCAAAAATTTGTCCGCGTTGTTCCGGCACGCTGGCGTGGAAAAAGCAACAAAAAATATAATTCAATGTGCCTCGAAAGTCAACAAAAAACCGTTGCATTTCAGGCGATTCACGGCTATATTGAAAAAAATTTTGCATCAAGATTTCCAGATTTTTGAGGAGCTTTTTGTGTTATGGCTTTAATGACCCAGATTCGAACCAACCTGACGACACTCTTTGCAGTGTTGGCAGTGTTTTTCATAATCCTTATCGTTTTTGATTGGGGCATGGATTACACGGGAAGGAAAGGAAGAGGGGGAGCAAACGCGGAGGTGTTGGGGATGATCAACGGAACAGAAGTCTCCTACCGGGATTTTTCCGAACGTCTGCGGAGAGAAGTGGAAACGCAACGGGAGAGGACCAAAATGGAGGTCGACGAGGAAACGGAGCGTCAGTTACGGAGCCAGGTCTGGAACTCCCTCGTTGACGAAACACTTCTGGACCAAGAGATCGGGAGACTCGGAATTCTTGTAACAGACGAAGAAATCGTCGACGTCATTAGGGGCCCCAATCCGCCGGAATTTCTGGTTCAGAGATTTCGCGACTCAACAGGCACGTTTCATCGGGAGGATTATCTGCAAGCAATCATGGCTCCCGAGAACAAACAGGCAATGGTCCAGGTCGAAGAGGTCATTCGACAACAGCTGAGACGGCAGAAGCTGCAGAGCCTGCTTTTTGCGTCGGTGCATGTGTCGGAGGGAGAAGTTCTGCAGAGATTCATCGATAAGAACGTTGCGATGGAAGCCGACTACGTTCTTTTCGACCCCTATCGAATTGTTCCCGATTCGGTCGTCCTTCTCACAGAAGATGATGTTCACAAGTTCTATAGTTC
>CAYNRS010000029.1:0-9775 GCA_964399565.1 uncultured Ignavibacteriaceae bacterium | reverse complement strand
CAAACCAGAATCGTTTCATAGAATCTCCTTTTGTTGAGCGTGAGCGGTTCAGTGAATAAAATCGAAAAAATCGCTGTGAAATTCAAGCGCATTAAGTGCCGTGCCAATTCAGCCTTCTTGTGCTGCCGTGACCTTAGAAAATATACTCCAAGTGTATATTCGAAGATCCTGATTTTACCATTTTCCGGCTAACCCCACCCTTTAACTAGTGCTAATCCAAGAAAGTAATCTTGTATTTTCACAAACAAATACGTCGTGGGTGCAGAGAAAACCGACGCCATTTTTTTCCACCTCCTGCCTGCCTGCTTGCCCCGTTAACGGGGCAGGCAGGTTCGAAGGGGGAAATGAAAAAGGGGTCGGACGAAAACAAAAGATCTCTCAAATGATGCAATTCAAAAAAAACAAGAAAACTAATTTGCAACGACACTAGATCGTCACCATTGAATACAGGATTTTTTGTTTTGACGCGCCACTAGTAAATGGTGTATTGCATTCCGAAATACACTCCTCTTCCCCGCGTTGTAAATCCTCTGATTTCTGAGTAACGCGTGTCAAAGACGTTCTCAATTTTTGCACGAACGACAAGGTTTTTCATCAATTCCAGGCGCTGGGAGAGATCCACGAGAACATAAGCATCGACCTCCCGCGCTCCTAGCGCTCCGTAAGGACCAAGCTGAGAATCATAAAAAACGTCATACCGCTTGCCGACAGAGCGAATACTCAACAGAAGCAGCCATTCCTCATACGGTTCACATCGCACGGTAACATGAGCTGTATTGGGACGCCTGACCAATGTCTCCACCTCAACGTCATTGTTAAGAAAGGCGCCGTTGCTGTAGAGCTGCACGTGATGCCCCTCGGTTTTTGCGACATCGAGCGACACGGGTGAGTACGACAATGTTCCACCTATGAGGCTGAATCCAGCAGATGCCCAGAGGTTCTTGAGCAGAGTGGCTTCAACGCTGAACTCGATTCCGCGGGATATTTGCTTTCCCAGGTTGAGGTACGTATTTCCCCGGTTATCATCCCGCAACCAGTCGTTACCGAGCGTGTCAAGTCCGATTGATTTGTCCCAGAGATAAACAAATTCGATCACGTTGTCGATTTCAACGTGGAAGCCCGAGACCGTAACGCTCACAAAATCATTATCGAACTTTGCTCCAACCTCAAACGACTGCGACTCTTCAGCCTTCAGGCCTTTGTTTCCTCTTGTGATCATTGAAAGGTAGTGTGGCTCGGGAGAAAATAGTTGGTACAGCGAAGGTGCGTTAAAGCCTTTTGAATACGCCGCATAGATTACCCCTCCTTCGAAGACTCTCATGGAGGGATTGACGTCGAAAGTCGTTGACGAGCCAAAAAGGTTGTTTTTCACAGTGCGCACACCCATGCCAAGCGATATCGGGTTCAAGAATGGCGCGATGTTTCCACCTGAAATTATGACATTGGCAAACAGGCTCAGGGTTTCGGACGTTGGTTTCAACGTATCCGTGTCGTCGGTCTTTTCATAACCGCTGTAAAAAAGGCGGTTGCGAGAACTCATGGTTTCGCGATAAGAACCCAGGCCGAAAATGCCAAAAACATTGTCTACGGCAAACTCACATTGAAGCTCATGAGTGGCAGTCGACCCTTTGTAACGATCTTCGGTCACTAAGTGGTCAGTATCGCCGTTTATGCTCACTATGGAAGAGTCGTTTTCCGCATCGCGGTTCATCACTGAGTATCCGCCAACGGCCTTGAGCTTGAAGCCGCGAGAGAACTCAAGAGAAGAACCATAGGTTAACAGTTGTCGTCGGAACGAAAGCGTGTAATTGTCGTCGTCGACGAAAGCTTCTCTGTCGAGGTCGGCTTTTTGAGTTCCTTGACGGTAGGCTCCAAAGACTTCCCATGTCGCGGAGCGGTAGCCAAACTTTGTCGCCATATCCGTTTTCTGAAAACCATCCCGGTCTCTTTTCTTGAAGATTGCCGGATTCGTGACGGTATCGACCGTTGCGTCAAGCCCCTCGGATTTCTGACGCTTGAAATTTGTAATTGCAAACAGACCGGAGCCGTCCAGAGCGGTAATGTTAACTTCCTGATCCAAAAATGAAGTTCCGCTCCCAAAAAGGCCGCCAGTGACAGATGCATTTGCGGCGAAACCGACGTCTGTCGGAGATTGAGAGATGATGTTCACGACGCCGCCAATCGCAGAAGAACCAAAGAACGTACTGTGGGAACCCCGAACGATCTCAATTCGCTCAACCCCGGTAAGCGACAGTTCCGAGCCGTCGATGGCGTTATTCACCGTTGAGGGATCCGTCAGACGCACACCATCGATGAGGACTGCAGTCTGATTGTTGGCTGCTCCTCGAACAAAGAAGCTCTGTAGCATCCCGTAGTTCTGTCCTGCGCCAACGATATAGAGGCCGTTTTCCTGCTCCAGCGCATCTGCAAGGGAAGTATGAAGAGACATCCCCAAATGTGCGGAGGAAATTACCGATGCGCTGCGCGCAACCTCATGTAAGCGCTGCTCCATCCTCGATGCGCTCACGACAACAGGAGACTGATAATACGTTTTCAGTGTGTCATCAAGCTCCTGGCTCATCGAAAGGGACGAGAAGAGGAGGGAAAAAACAGAGAGAAGAGTTCGCATGGGACAATCCGTAAAGTTTGTTATTCAACAAAAAACCCCAACCTTCGTGCGAAGATTGGGGCTCATGCTGCTGAAACTCGTTTGAGCGCCTTCCCGCGAAGGTCTCGTACAACTCCGTTTTGGCAGGTCTCCTGGCTCGCGAGTGCACTTACAGCGACCTCTGTCCTTCCCACGATAGCAGTGAACGGAGGTGGTGTTCTCGCTTACAGTTGCGGGGCAGCTTCCGCTTTCAACGGAATTCCCTTTTCAAGGCGCTGACGCGCCACACCAAAACATGATTCGAAAGAACGAAAAACGCTTACACCAAGGTAGCAAAGGAAAATGCCGGAATCAAGAAGAATAACGGGCGAAATCAGACTACTTCAATCGTTTCAGAAACTGAGTAACTGACTTGTAGAACTTCTGTTTTTGTTCAATCCAAGGAAAGTGTCCGCAGTTCTCAAGGATTTCAACGCGTGCCTGCGTTAGCACTTTCTGAATATCCTCCGCCGTCCTCGCTCCTATTGGATCTTGCCTTCCCTGAACGACGAGTGTCGGTCCGCGAAAACTCTTCAAGCGCGCCCGCTGGTCGTAATTCTGACGAAACAGACTCCTCCATATGATTTGCGCAGTCTCCGGAGAATAGGTACTCGGTGTGATCGGGAGTGTCACCTCGGGAAGATGTTTTCTATCGGCGACGTAGGCGGCCATTGTGATCTTAAACTGTTCGACCTTCGCCAGCTCCCTGTTCGTAGACCAGATCGTCTCAGCGATATGGCCGATCTTGACAGAATCCTCTTTTGTCAGCCGAGCTCCAATGTTCGAATAGAAGTACTCCAAAAAATAAAGATCCGGCCCGCCTGAGCCAACGAGTATCTGACCTCGAACCCTTTGAGGAAATTTCGCTGCATACGCCATAGAAAGAATTCCTCCCCACGATGAATGCCCCATGACAGTCCATGACTGTATCCTGAGATGTTTGCGCAACGCCTCCAGATCTCCCAGCGTCATCTGAATGTTGACTGTTGTGGTGTCGATACTCTTTACAGACGACTTTCCCGTGCCTCTCAAATCAACGATGATACAACGGTGCGTTTTTCCAAGCTCATTTGCAACTGATACGAGATAATCACTCGAGAGCCCTGGTACTCCTCCAAGAAGAAGAACCGGTTTTCCTTTTCCATGGACAGTGTAGTGCAGCGTGGCCCCGTCGACCGCCAACTCCTCAATGGAGGAAAGTGACGTCCTCCCCCCAAGAGGAACTAAGCAAATGAAGAGCAATGACGACAATGACTTCATCAGACTTCCAGGGCGATAAGGAAGAGATTAGATTGACTGGCGCTAATATCCGACAGCGGCGGCGTCCGACTGGCGCGGGTCGGAAGCGCCATAGTAGGCTGAGCCACCTTCGATAACAATTCCCATCACACTTCCCTGTCCGCGAACAAGGTCGACACGATGGCCCATAGTTTCGAGAAGCCTCCAGGAATCAGCTGTGGTGGCGAATTTTTCTATCCTCAAGATGTCGGGAAGCCATTGATGATGAACACGGCCGGCGGTGATGGCTTCGGAAATATTCATATTGAAGTCGATCAAGTTCAACGCCACCTGCAAAACTGTGTTGATGATCGTCCGTCCTCCCGGAGAGCCGATCAGAGCCCAGGGCCTGCCGTTTTTCAGAATAATCGTTGGCGTCATGCTCGACAACATCCGTTTGCCGGGAGAAACAAGATTGGGCTTCGTGCCAATCATTCCGGTCGAGTCTGTTCGACCGGGCGCCGCGTTGAAGTCTCCCATCTCGTTATTGAGGAGAAACCCCAGGCCCTCCGCTACAATCTTCGACCCGTACCCGTCTTCAAGCGTATATGTTACAACAACTGCGTTCCCATCGGCGTCAACAATAGAGTAATGAGTCGTTTGCGAGCTTTCATACGCATCGTTGAATTTTTCAGGATTGCTGGCGGAGGCGCGCGTCAGACTAATCTTGCGGCGGAGTTCTTCAGCGTAGGCTTTCGACGTCAGCTTTTCAATGGGCATTGCAGGGCTGAAGTCAGGGTCTCCAAGATGAAGAGCCCGATCGGCATACGCTCTGCGCATCGCCTCTGTCAAAAGATGCAGAAACTGCGCAGAATTGTGGCCATACGACTTCAAATCGTAGCCTTCGAGGATGTTCAGCATTTCAATAAGCGCAGTCCCACCAGAGCTTGGAGGACACATAGAGACAATATCAAAACCGCGGTACTTTCCGAGGACCGGTTTCCTTTCTTTTGCCTCATAATTGGACAGGTCCGATTCTGTTATCAGCCCGCCATGCCGCTTCATGTCGGCCGCAAGGAGACGTGCAGTCTGCCCTTTATAAAAACCATCCCGGCCCGAATTCTGAATTCTCTTAAGGGTTCTTGCAAGGTCTGGCTGCCGCCACACATCCCCGCTCTCGTATGGCTTACCATCGCTCTTGAAGAACACTTTCATCGATGCGGGATAGGGTTTCAGGTCATTCTTCAGTTCTTTGAACTCGTCAGCCAGTGACCAGCTGAGGGGAAAACCCTTTTCGGCTAGTTGAGCGGCTGGGGCGGCAAGTTCTTTCCACGATTTTTTCCCGAATCGTTTCAATGCAAGGTCAAACCCCGCTACGGTCCCTGGAACTCCAATGGCGAGGTAACCTTCGTGATTCAGATTCCTGACATATTTTCCTTGTGAGTCGAGATACATTTTTTCGTGGGCGAGCGCAGGAGCCTTTTCTCTGAAATCGAACGCCGTCGCCTGACCATCCTTCGTCACGACGATCATGAATCCCCCGCCTCCAATGTTCCCTGCGGCTGGATGGACAACTGCAAGAGCAAGGCCTGTTGCGACAGCGGCGTCAACGGCATTTCCACCCTTCTTCAGGACATCGACTCCGACCTGCGAGGCGAGGTAATGCGATGAAACGACCATCCCTTTGTGCGCCCGGACGGGTTTTTTCGCCGCCCCTGCTTCAACCTCCGACGCGTGCAGTAACCAAAGAACTGAGAAGAGGATTCTGGTAAAACGAAGAGAATGTTTCATGGGAGTTTTCTGCGCAACTGCATTGTGGGATAGAAGAGTCAACAATCTACAATCCACAATCTGCAATTAGAACGGCAGGTCGTCAGCTTTTTCGGGAGATGTCTCCTGAGGATGGCTGGAGGCGGGCTCACTCGAAGGCACGCCGCTCTTGCTGTCGAGCATGACCATCTCGTCGATAACAATTTCGGTCACAAACCTCTTCACGCCGTTCTTGTCATCGTAGTTGCGGTATTGCAGACGCCCCTCAAGGTACACTTTGCTCCCCTTCTTCAGGAATTCGCCGCAGATTTCGGCCAGCTTACGCCACGCGACGATGTTGTGCCATTGCGTCCTTTCCTGAATGTTGCCGTCGGGGTCTTTCCAGCTTTCGTTTGTAGCCATGCTGAACGAAGCAACCGCAACACCGCTGCTCGTGTATCGCAATTCTGGGTCCTTGCCCAGATTTCCTATCAGCGTGACTTTATTCACCGACCGTGATGCCATAACTCCTCCTCAGGATAGAACATCGCAAAAATGGTTTGAAAAAATAGGAAAAATACCGTTGAATGTCAAGAAATCCTTAATTCGCGCATACGGAAAAAACAAAAACCCGTTTCGAGTCAAGTACATACATGAGGTTCTGAACAAGAACAACATCCTGGATATCCTCAAGAGGTTCGCTTGTAAGAACAGACCGTATCGGAGTCTGCAACGTAAGAGTACCTGCTTTCGAAAACCAGAAGATGGTATCCTTGTTCGCGGCAAGAACGACAGTTTCCGTAGCCTCACAACATCGAACTCCTTGAAGAATGCCCCCGCCGATGATTCGCGCAAAATTTCCGAAGTAGTCAAACTCAACTATTCTGTCCGGCTCCGCGACATAGATTCGGTCATCGTTGGAAATGACGATCTTGCCGGGGTGGAGGAGTTTTCCCCGCCCCGCGTCGAAGCTTCCAAACGTCTGCAGGTACCTCGAATCAGCGGAAAAGCGAACAATGCGAAGGTTTTCGCCATCCACAACAAGCAAATCTCCGGATTTTGAAATCGCAACAGAGACAGGGTACCCAAAACGGGCTCGGGCGACCGTGGTGTCACGAGTAGTCAGCGAGCTTACAAAACTGAGGGATCGATCGAACCGCTGGATGCGATGGTTTCCGTAATCGGAAATATAGACATTGATGCCATCCGTGGCTAATCCCGTCGGTTTGTCAAAACTGTGTGCAGTCCATCCGTACCCGCCGATTGCGAAGAAATCTTTCCTGCGGTCCTTGAGGACATGGATGGTGTTCTCGTTCTCATCGACAACATAGATCCACCCCTGCGGAGAAACAGCGAGTCGTGTCGATTTGCCAAATGATCCAAAAACGGATTCCCCACGCAGAACAGTGTCAGGAAACGCGGGCCAACCGCTGGAAAAGGAGGCGACGAGGGCCGCTATTCCAAAAACCGTTGCCATGATTCATCCCTTAACTCGCCGCGTTTCGTGGAATGAACGAGGATGTAGTCGCTGAAACCGGAGCGGTCGACAAATACGAACTCTACACCGTTTTCTATCGCGTAAAAGCGCCACGATTCGTACGGCTTGCTCGTCTGGTCGCTTGGATGTCGCTCGACCTCATCAGGCTCACCATAGAGAATGTAAACCCTCCCCCTGTCCGTCCTCCAGCCGTCCTTTCCCATGACGCGATAACGCTGGTTTGCAACCGATACACGGCCAAGGTACTCGGAGCGTTTCATAGGCTCCCGGCCAAGCCTCCCCGACTCGATTTCGCTCCAGAACCTTCCCAGAAACTCCTTTCTCCCTTCCACTGATGTCACCTGAGAAAACGTTTTGATTTCCTGGTCGGTGGCAATGTACTGTGTTTTCCTGAACTCGTCTGCAAGCTCGTCAGCAGTCAATCCATCGAGCTCACTCGCTTTGATGGAAGCAGAGGAGACTTCTGCCGTCTTCAAATGCGGGTTGTACACATAGAACGTCTTCGATGCTTTCGTTATTTCGATTCCCGCCGAATTCCTGAGCATAAGATGATATCGATACCTCCCGGACGGAATGGACGTCGTGTTGACAGTGTTCACTTCGACTGCGTTGGTAACAGTGTACGACCGGGTCTTGGAAGATTCGCGTATGACCTTGTCGCGGCTGTCTGTGATCATCGTCTTGAGCAAATACGAAGTATCCTTACTGACGTTGTAGACCTCGGCATATGCGAACATCACCGGGCTTGCCGTGACGCCAAAGACAAGCGTCGGATTGGGCACCACGATCATAGAGTTCTTGAAAAAGGGGTCTGTTTTATCGTCGGATTCTTTGATGCTCGAACAAAGCTCGAGGTCACTGATGGAAGTCGACAGAAACGGGTTCACCGAGATCAGGAGTCGAATGCTGTCCTTTCGCTCTGCGCTGAGCGAATCCACCGCGAGGACTGAAAGAACGTACTGCCCGTACGGAAGCGAGTAACCAGCCTGAGAAACAAACGTGTACCCAAAGGACTCGTCCAGTGTGTCCTTAACGGAGATCGGCAGGGAGAATGACTGATCCAGAATTTTTTCGTCTGTTGTCTTTTTCGTCAGGGTCACCTTCAGGCCGACAGCCCCGGCATACTTGCCATCGCGAAACTCATAGGAAATAAGCCTCGGATAGAAACCGTAGTAAATCTCGAGGTATCCCGCTTGATCCGTATGACGAAAAGATGCGTAGTCGAGGTTAAGCACCAGCGATGCCTTGGGGACCATGTGTTGCGCCTCGGCCGAAAAAATGATAAAAGCGGCAAGTGAGGCACGGGTGAGAAGTCTAGTCATTGAGTTTTCTCTTGCGAATAATCGTAAAAAAGAAGGTTCACAAAGAAACGAAAAGCACCTTCATGAATATTAAGCCATTGATGGTCAAGATTCAAATCGACATACGTTCGCCTTCCCGCTTTTACTCGTTCTGAAATCACAAGCGGGTGTTCTCCAGTCCCTATTTTCCCCTTGAGCGGCGTTTCCGCGATTGCGTTGCTGGTTAGTGTCAACTTGTTGAAGCCCCGGTTGAATATCCACCCCTTCCAGTCATCCGCTGATATGCGATGAGGGATTGAGAAAAGCCTTGACGAATTGCTCATAATGATATTGCTCTCAGCATCAAGCGAGAATGACGGTTCGAGTCGCATTCCATCCCAAAGGGGCGCCCGATTCCACGTTTCTGCGTGCTGTACAAGTACAATCAGATGACCCCCGTTTTCAACAAAATCCTTGAGGAGATCCTTGTGAAGCGAGATGTCGGGATGCGTTGTGAGCGCCCCCGCGTCCATAACCACGCAACGAAAGCGGGAAAGCTCTGAAAGAGAATCTGGGCGGAGAACTGTTGCGCGAGCATCCACGCGGAGAAGCGTTTCGAGGAGGGGAGAGTCTGCGCGGCTTGGAATCACAGCCAAGGACACCGGGGTTGCAGGCTGAACATCGATCTTCCGCGCAGCGAAATAACCCACTTCATCCCCTGCGATCTTGACGGCAAAAAGATATGTGCTGTCCTTCAACACAGTGTTCCACCGCAAGGCAAGTGTATCGTACCACACCAAGCCTTTTGAGTTCATCCGAAACTGTTTCTTCTCGGATGACACGAGGGAGTCCGTAACATAGATGGAATCCCGTACTCCATCCCTGGAATGATTCGTCAACCGGACGCGGAGAAGCTCCCCTTCCCTGACACGAACAAACGGCGTCAGTACCTCCACGGTGAACTTTGGGGCATGAAAAATGTCTACGGGCTGGCGAAGAACGAAGTTAAACAACGGGTTGGTTGACCGGTGAATAATAAAAAAGTAGAACTGTCGAACGAATTTTTCGTTCTCCAGCCCCTCCCTCGCCGCCGGAATCTCAAAATGTCTCCCGGGAGGCGAGAGCACTCCGTATTTCTCGCGAATCTTCAGCGGCAATCGAGGCTGAATATCTTCATCGACAATCCAGCCCTGCTGCGTTCCCGGGAAATAGATTTCCTTTGCGCCTTCAGCACGGATTCCCGAGATCGAATCAATCTCGAGAAAAGACAGCTGTCGCGGGGCAAGGACCGTCTCGGAAAACGAAAAAGACACTGAAACTCCCAAAAGCACGTTCCGGAGATTCTCAAGCCCCGTTTTCCAGCGGGCCAGCGATTTTAACTCG
>CAYNRS010000028.1:288-9868 GCA_964399565.1 uncultured Ignavibacteriaceae bacterium | reverse complement strand
TTTTGAAATCTAAGAACGCTCATTGTAAGGATCGCGACTCCTGCAATCAGCATTGCCAAACCCTGCGGCCAAAGCGTTTCAAGTCCAACTCCTTTGAGGAACAAGCCTCTCACAATAACAAAGAAATACCTCAACGGCATAAGATATGAAACATACTGGATGGCGCTGGGCATGTTTTCAATCGGAAAGACAAAACCCGAGAAGAACATCATCGGCAGCATAATAAAGAAGATCGACGTCATCATCGCCTGCTGCTGGGTACGCGAAATCGTAGACACAAAGAGGCCAAGGCCGAGCGTTGTCATGAGGAACACGAGGCAGAGACCAAAGAGGAGCCAGAATCCTCCCTTAAGGGGCAGATCGAAGAAAAATGTCGCCACACCGACGACGAGAACAACGTCAATAATTCCGATCAGCATAAAGGGAGCGATCTTGCCCATGACAAGCTGACTTGGACGGATCGGCGTCACGATGAGCTGCTCCAGCGTCCCAAGCTCCTTCTCCTTGACGATTGCCAGCGACGTCAAAATCATCGTCATGACCATCAGCAGCAGCCCCAACACTCCGGGAACCATGAAATTCCTGCTCTTCAATTCAGGATTGTACCAGACGCGGAATTCGGCGTTGACTCGCGGTGGCAACGTGGAGACTCCACGACGCGAGAGGGCTTCGAGGATAATATTCTGCGAGAACCGAGAGGTTATGATCGAGGCATAGCTCAGCCCCATCCCGCCCGACGGTGTCTCAGATCCGTCTGCAATGAGTTGCACGGGCGCCGTTTTTCCTCCCGCCAGCTTTCTTTCGAAGCCTCGTGGAATCACAACAGCGATGGAAGCCATTCCGTCGTCGATGTATCGGTCGATATCCTTAATCCGGTCCACATAGTCGACAATGCGAAAATAACCTGTTGTGGTGAACTTTGTCACCAAATCACGCCCGGCCGGGGAGTGGTCTAAATCGCACACCACCATGGGAATATCGCTGACATCAAGGTTCGCCGCATAACCCAGGATTAATAACTGAAAAACTGGCGCGACGAAGCTGATGCCGAACATTTTACGATCCTGTCGAAGCTGTAACAGTTCCTTCTGAACAATATGTAGAATCGTTTTCATTCTTCTAATAAAGCAGCTTTCGCAAACGTAACGAGCTTACACCGATCATCACAACAGCGTATAGCAGGAGAAACATGAACTGATCCCAAAATGCGCTCAAGCCGACACCTTTAAGGATAATGCTTCGCAATGCCACAAGGAAATAACGGGCAGGGATTAAATACGTGATCCCCTGTATAATCTCCGGCATATTCCGGATTGGAAACACAAATCCCGAGAGAATGAATGTCGGCAACATGGTTGAGATTGCTGCAACCATAAACGCGACCTGTTGAGTTTCGGCTACAGTCGATATAACGAGGCCAAATGCAAGACTCCCCACAAGAAAAACAAACGTGACGAGAAAAAGGAGCAGAAGACTTCCCCTGACTTCCACATCGAAAAGAATGTAGCCCACGACAAGGATGGAAACTGCGGCAACAAGGGAGATCAACGTGTACGGAATGGTCTTCCCCAGTATCATCTCCACCGGTTTGATCGGCGAAACCATCATTTGCTCCATTGTCCCGAGTTCCCGTTCGCGCACAACGGAAAGAGCTGTTGACACAACGGCGACAATCATCAAGATAAACGCTATCAATCCTGGAACAAGATATTTTGCACTTCGCAATTCCGGATTGTACCATACCCGGGGCTGAAGGTCGATGGGAATAGTGATGCGCGAACCACCCGTCCGAAATCCTGAGGCTATCACTTTCAAAGAGTATTGCTGTACAATCCCGTTGACGTATCCAAGAATGGTTGAAGCTGAAAACGAATTTGCTCCGTCAATGAGAACCTGGACATTGACTTCGCGCCCTCGGGCCAGATCTTTTGAAAATGTTGATGGAATAACGAGAACAACGCGAACCTTCTCACCGTCAAGCAAACCGTCGATCTCAGCCTTACTATTGAGGTAGAGCTTCAAATCGAAAAACTCCGAGTTCCAGAACTGCCGCGCAAATTCCCTGCTCAACTCACTCCGGTCTTCATCATAAACGGCGATCGATGTGTGTTTGACGTCAAAATTTAATGCATAACCGAACATGAGCAGCATGATGGCAGGTATAAACAGCAGAACTCCGAGGATTCGTTTGTCGCGACGTATTTGCCGGAATTCTTTGCGGACTATCGGTATGATTGTACTTGAGCGCACTTACGTTCGGTTCCCGCTGTTTGAGGTCGTGGCGTCCTGCTCTGCTATAAGATGGATAAACACATCTTCGAGCGATGGGACAATTCGTTCAACAGTGTGAATCGCTATGTTCTGGGAGCCGAGGACTTTCCTGATTTCAGCGGAGGCTTCAATGTCTTTCGATGCGCTCACATGGAAAGATGACCCGAAGATCGAAGTCTCGATAACCCATTCCTGTTTTTGGTGTTCTTCCATTGCCTCAACAGGACGGTCGGATGTGACCTGAAGAATTGTGTATCGGTCCAACATGTGTTTCAACTCTGTCGGCGTACCCAGAGCTGTAAGCTTCCCCGCGTAGATGAGACCTATGGTGTTGCAGTGTTCTGCTTCATCCATGTAGTGCGTGGTGACAAAGACGGTCACGCCCCCGCTGGACAACGAATAGATCAACTCCCAGAAGTTGCGCCGGGAAACTGGATCTACGCCGCCCGTCGGCTCATCGAGGAACACAATAGGCGGCTCGTGAAGGATTGCGCAACCCAAAGCAAGCCGCTGCTTCCAGCCTCCGGAGAGGGATTGTGCAAGGTGAGCTTCTTTGCCTATCAATCCAGCCATCTCAATTGCCCACTCTTTCCGTCCCTTGAGCTTGGCGCCTTCAAGCCCGTAAATCCCGCCGTAGAAGTTAATGTTTTGCTCGACTGTCAGATCTTCATAAAGCGAAAAACGCTGGGACATGTAGCCAATTGTCGACTTCACGGCGTCTGCGTACTTCGCAACGTCATATCCTCCGACTATTGCCTGGCCGGATGTCGGACGAAGAAGACCGCATAACATGCGGATGGTTGTGGATTTCCCGGCGCCATTGGGCCCCAGGAAGCCAAACACTTCCCCGCGCTTCACTTTGAAGTTCACGTTATCGACAGCGGTGAAGTTCCCGAACTTCTTTGTGAGACCTTCGACAACGACGGCAAAGTCATCAAAAGTGATATTGTTCAATGATTATCTTTAATTATTTACTGGATCTGTTCGTGGTCGTCAACCTATCGCCGAAACAAATACATCTTCGAGTGACGCAGGTATCCTGCGGAACGACTTTGCGGAGATGCCGAGTTTATTCAGCTCCTGCTGGATATGACCCTCCGAAGCTTTCCCCTTGGGATGCAACAAATGCAGCCGATCTCCAAAGAGCTGGATATCGCTTTCCTCCAGGGTTGGTTGGAGCTTTTCCCGGGCTCCGCCTGCATCATCGCAGACAATTTCGAAAACATCGAATTGAAAGGAGTTTTTGACCCTTTCCGGCGTCTCGCACATAAGCAAACGCCCTTCGTTTATGAGTGCAACGCGCGTGCTCCGCTCCGCTTCGTCAAGATATGGCGTTGTGACAATGATGGTAATCCCGGATTTCAACAAACTGGATAGAATCTTCCAGAAATCTCTTCTCGAAACCGGATCGACACCCGTTGTTGGCTCATCGAGAAAAATGATTTCAGGTGCATGCACGAGCGTGCAGGCAAGGGCGAGTTTTTGCTTCATCCCTCCGGAGAGTCTTGCGGCAAGCCTGTCCCTGAAGGGCGTTAGTCGTGTAAATTGTAGCAGCTCCTCTTTCCTGGATTCGTAGTTCCGAACTTTATGGATTTCAGCGAAAAAATCGATGTTCTCGTCGATAGTGAGATCCCCATAGAGGCTGAACTTTTGCGAAAGATAGCCGATGTGATTCTTGACCTCTTCTTTGTCTTTCATGATATCGAGGCCGAGCAGTGTGATCGTGCCTTCAGTTGGAGGCAGAACACCGCACATCATTCTGATGGTGGTAGTCTTCCCGGCGCCATCAGGGCCGACGAGACTAAACACTTCGCCGCGCTGAACTTCAAAAGAGAGACGGTCGACGGCGACAACCCGACGATGCTTCTCTGCTTCAAAAACCTTTACAACATTCGTCAGGACAACGGAAGCAGGCATTACTCTGCTCTCTCCGCAATGAGACTCACGTCGGCCGGGATGCCGGCTTTCAGCGAGCCATCGGGGTTGAAGACATGAACCTTTACACCAAACACGAGTTTCGTCCGCTCGTCCTTTGTCTGAATGTTTTTCGGCGTGAACTCTGCCGTGGGGGAAATGAAAACGACTTTTCCCTGAAATTCCCTATCGCTGAATGCATCGACCATGACTTTTGCCGATTGCCCAAGCTTGACTTTGGGAAGCTCCGTTTCCGATACGTAGATCATAATATCCATCTCGGAAAGATTGGCGACGCGAAACACTGACATGCCCGGCCCGACCAATTCTCCCTGCTCGACAAATCGCTTTGTGACCGTACCCGAGATTGGCGAGACGATCGTGCAATCACTGACTTTCTTTTTCAGGGATGAAACTTGAGCTTCAGCCTGATCGCGACGGGCTCTCGCTATTTCGATTTCTTCCTGCCGCGATCCTCGTTTCAGCTTTTCATACGATTGTTGTGCGAGGGTAAAACGAGTTCTGGCGTCCTCCAGTTGTTTTGACGAGACACTCCCTGTGGGTGCGAGCTCTTCCATGCGCTTCACGTCCGTTTCTGCGCTTCTAAAGCTCGCTTCAGCCTGAATGAGGTCCTCCTGACGCGCACCGCGGGCTGCCAGTTTGTATTGCGCATCCACGGCAGCCAAGTTTGCTTCTGCCTGGCGGAGCTGGTACACCCAGTCGATAGCGTCAAGTACCGCAAGGGTATCGCCAGCCATTACGATACTTCCCTCATCTGCCCGAAAGTATTTTGCTACGCCACCCACCTGCGCACTTACAGTTACTTCAGTCGCTTCAATCGTCCCAGTTGCAGTGACGGAAATACCATCATAATCGCCGCACGCCTGTAAAGCGAGGAGAACAGGAACTACTCTTAATATAATCCGGCCCATGGAAGCTCCTTATTGTTCACGAAAAAGAGGTTCAAAGAAATGAAATTCCTTGCGTGCATTATCCGTCAGCGCGCCTTCAAAGAGTATCTTGAAAATTCCCTTGAACGCCTGTTGCGCTGAGAACGAGTGTTGCGAAAGCGTCGTGGGATTCATAATACCTTGCATGGCATGGAGAAATATGAGCATGAACAACGTATGATCGAGGTCGCTTCGAAAAAAACCCTCTTGCTTTGCCTGGACAAACATTTTTTCGAGACGGCTGAAGATGCGCTCTCTTCGAAACGTCTCGACTTCCTTCCACAGAGCCGGCGCAAAACGCTCCATATCTCGAATAAACTGAGTGCTCAATCGGCCAACGAATTTTCCCGCGAAGGCCATCAACTCGGTCATCTTTTCCGGAAAAGGTTTGCTCGACGAAACAATTGCATCGATCTGACGCTCCATTCTGCCCATCATCATATGGACGATCGATCTCAATAATTCATCCTTACTCGGAAAAAATTTGTAGACTGTTTTCTTGCTCATCCGAAGATCCGCGGCAATTTCGTCCAAGGTCACTTTCGAGATACCTTGACTCAGGAACTTCTCTGAAGCTGACTCGACAATTCGGTCTTTTTCTTCGACAATCATTTTTCCCTCGTGGAAACTTTTAAAGTTTTATCGGTTTCCGATGCCGCAAAAATAAAGCCGCAACAGAGTTACGGCTTATACAATCGCAAACTAGCTAAACTTCTGCGAAATGTCAAGCCAGAATTGGAATAACGCTCTCCTGCACCGGCTCCCCCGTTACAACAACTTTTCGATCCTTCGTTATGAACACATCAATTTCGCTCCGGACACCGAATTTCCCGGGAAGATAAACCCCCGGCTCAATGGAAAACGAGGTTTGTGGAATGACCTTTCGCTCGTCCTTTGTTTCCAGGTTATCCATATTCGCTCCGTTGCCGTGAATCTCCTCACCGATGGAATGGCCGGTCCGGTGCACAAAATATTCGACGAACCCTCCTTTCTTGATGAACTTTCTGGCTGCGTCGTCTACCTGCCAACCCATGATTTCTTTCTTTTTCGCAAACGATTCCCTGACAAAACCAAGTGCCGCGTCTCTTCCTCCTCTCACCACCCGGAAGACGTTCTCATATTCAGAGGGTACTGTTTCGCCAATGAAGCACGTCCATGTGATATCGGCATACACAGACCGCTGTTTATCTTTTTTGGCCCATAGATCGATGAGAACAAAGTCTCCCTTGTTCAACGCTGCATGTATGTCCTTCGTTGGCTCGTAATGCGGGTTTGCACTGTTGGCATTGACAGAGCAATTTGGGGGCTCCTGCGTCAGTATGCCGCGGCGTTTAAACTCTGACAGCATAAACTGTTGAACGTCATACTCGTGTGTCCCTTGGCCCGACGATATTCTCTGCCGAATGAATTTGAAAACTTCGTCGACAATCTGGCGTAAATGTTTTGCCGTTTCCATGTTGTCACCCGCTTGCTCTTCATCCCACCGTGCTTCAAAATATTGAACAAGGTTGGCAGAGGAAACAACTTTCGCTCCTGCCTTCTTCACAAGTTCGACTGTTCCGCCGTCGACTGTTGAGACATAGGGTATTGCACAGCGGGGGGAATACTCCATCGCAACTTTTCTTGACCCTTTGAGTATCTTTCGCAATCCCCCGTCCAAAGACGTCCAGCTGAGGTAGACGGTTTTCGTTCCGGGCGCGGAATCGAGATTCCATTCTTCGATCCGATGAACCAGCTTCCTTGGCTCGCCTTTCGTGGGTACGAAATAGAAATACCGGCGCGTGCACATGATGTGGGTCGGTAAGGCCATCAAACGCGTGGCAAATACATTTGAACCGCGGAAGTTGTAGAGAAGCCATCCATCCAGCTTCTCTTCCTGTAAGGCCTGTTGGATGCTTTTTACGATTTCAACATTCATGCCATCACCAATTGGTAAATTTCTACGGGTTCAACCAGTAGGAGATTTTAACTGCAAAAACATTATCGGTGTTTCCACTGAACAAGTTTCCAAAATCTCTTCGAAACGTGAAATTGCCAGGGTCATTCTCATTCACTCGACTTTGTGTCCATACCACGTACAGGGTTGAACCGGGCATATATTCCCATCGAAGAACGGCATTCCCACGGAGTGACTTGAAGTTGAAGTCGGGATTACCGAATGTGAAGGATGGCGATGGCCCCGGCCCATCCGGGTCTACTTTGTATGTTCCTGCAGAGTCCGAAATTGTGGAACTGCCAGCTCCGTACTCCTTGAATTCGAGCGTTCGGGGCTGAGCAAATTCCTTAAAATGTGTGTATTGCCCGACCGATATGAGCGGTTGCAAAAAGAGTTGCAGGCTGAGCGTCGGCGTGAACGTCCAATCGAGTCGTATGTTCGACGAGAATTCCTTCTGCTCGATATTTGCAAAAACATAACGCGTACCGTTTGTCTGCGTGGCAAGGGGATCCCTGACTTGGGTGACCCACTGGATTGTCGTAATATTGTGATCATAACCTGGCGAAAGGCTCAGCTTCACTTCGGAACTCGGTTTCCACTCTATCCCTGTGTAGAGCGAAGAACGATCTCGTCCGACCTTCGCTGCCCCAAAGACCCCGAAACTAAAAACAATCTCCTTGCGGGAATCTGTAGACATATCTATGCCGCCGTTGTATCCCTCATAGAGTGACCCCATCATAGGCCCCCCACGCGTGATGGTGTTGTCAAGTTGAGGAGGCAAATATGAAGCGTTGATGTACACACCCCAGTAGTTCATAAATTGGGCATCCCCAAAGAGAAAGTAACCGTCGCCGATCTTGTTGCCTCGAAAGTCATAATTTCGAAAAGTTGCCACATTGAACCCTTTTCGACGGAAAATGCCATCGGGGTCAAACCACTGATAGCCGCCCACGACATGCCAGTTGATGGCATTCGTTTGGAATAGGAACCCCAAGTCGTTTGAATCAAACCCCGGCGAGATTAAGCCAAATGCCGCGTTCAACCTCCAGTTTCCCTTTTGTTTGTTGAGAACAACTCGTCCCGCCGACCCTGAAAGCGACGTTGCGACGCTGTCCACTTGTCGATAAGAATCCGGTTGATGGAAATAATGAAGCGACGAGCGTTGAATATCCAGCATTCTCGCTGGCGATCCTTCGATACGCGTGATTGCCCCCCACGCCGAGACAACCCAGGTTTTGTCCGAATCAAGGTTTGTCCATCCATCAACCCCAAGAGAAAGAGAATTCTTATTGAACTTATCGACAAGATAGGGCTCTGTCAGACCTCGAAATGCCGCCGTGCCGAGGATGCCGAGTCCCTGAGCTCCTTCATTGAATTCTTGCAGACTTCGCACCACGTTGTAAGAAGCGAACGGCTCGACGACGTCTCTGTATCTTTTTCCGGCGCCATCATCAACTTCAGCTTCCTCACGCGCCGTAATCGCATGTATGCTGCCGTACGACCAGGTATCGGTGATCTTTCCTGTGAGTTTTACGGCCCCCAGTATGCTTGTTCGGTCGGGGTAGTCTTCAAACCCCGAATGCTGTACAGACCCTTGAGGCGGCCGTCCGATACGACGGCTGTAAAAGAAGCTCGGATCACCCCAGTTGAATCCCCACGTACTGTTCAATCCGCCACGCCCAAACCTGAAGAAGTTTGAGCCCTCTATGAAGAAGGGGCGTTTTTCATCGAAGAAAGTTTCATACTGGGTGAGATTGACAACCGCGGGGTCGACCTCCACCTGGCCAAAATCCGGATTGATGGTGGCATTCAATGTCATGTTGCTGCCGAGCCCGATTTTCACATCGGCTCCCACGTTCCCGCTGAATTTGTTCCCGTCGTTAAACGGGTCTCCGGATTTGAAGTTGTTCGTAATGAAATTGCTCGAGGCAAAATAGGGAAGGATCTCCAACCTTGCGGGAGGATGTATATCCCGGATACCTATCAAGTCAGCCCAATGAGAGACATCTCCACTTTCCTTTTTTGGCACCATGACATAGTAATCTTCTTCATTCCTCCTGTTGATGATCCGCAGAAAGTTGATTCCCCAGACATATTCCTCGAGGTCGGGGAACCGCAATTGGGAGTACGGAATCCGCATCTCCGCCACCCATCCCCTGTCGTCAATGGATGTTTCGGTCTCCCACACACCATCCCAGGAATTGTCGGTTTGCTGGTCGTTAAAAAACGTCCCGTCCTGGATCGAGCCGCCGGGGTTCACGCCGAAATAGAATGCATTCCGTCTGTCGTGATATGAATCCACACCGACAAAAAAGAAATCGGAGTTGAGGTCGGCATCGCGCCTCCCCATTCGTACAACGATCGAGTCGGGGGAAGTCTCATACATTCGCGCAGCAACATAAAGGGCCGCGTCATCATACCCAACCCACACTTCGGATTTTTGCGTGGGAGAGTGTCCTTCATCAGGGTTCTTCTGCGTGAAATCACTGATGCCGGGAGACTGCCACTC
>CAYNRS010000028.1:0-278 GCA_964399565.1 uncultured Ignavibacteriaceae bacterium | reverse complement strand
CTTCCGGGTCTTGGCGCTATCAACCTGTGCAACTAAAAATGAATGCGTCAAGCCCGACAAGGAACAGAGGCTCACGAGGACGTGTTTAAAAAAGGTTCGCACCACGGGTCGCTCCGGAAGAAGTGAGGTTGAACCTACGTTTACGGTGAGAACAAGTCTTGGTTTCAGGTGAGATTACATGGGGTTGGTAAGTCGAGCACGGTTGGCCTTCACACCGTTTTTCTGCTGCGTTTGATGAAGGTGCCATTATGCAATTCGTCGTAAGCCTGCTGGAGCTC
>CAYNRS010000027.1:0-10023 GCA_964399565.1 uncultured Ignavibacteriaceae bacterium | reverse complement strand
CAGAACAAAACGGTTTCAACCTGCATGTGAAAATCAAGAACCCATTCGACAACGACCAAAAAGAGGCTGTCGGAAACAAGATCGGACTTCAGAACGTCAAAGAACGTTTGAAGAAGCTCTACGGAAACGACGCACGCATCGACACGGAGAAAACCGGCGGTTTCTTCGTTGTCGAGCTTTCCCTTCCTGCCAACACAAAGAACCCGTGAAGTCCAAGCTCCGAACCATCATCGTAGACGATGAAGAACTTGCTCGCAAGGTTGTCCGGGAATTCCTTGGCGCTCACCCGGACGTGGAAATCCAGGCCGAATGTGCAAACGGCTTTGAAGCTGTCAAAGCGATTACGGAACTCAAGCCCGACCTTGTGTTCCTCGATATCCAAATGCCCAAACTCAACGGTTTTGAGGTCTTAGACCTTGTAGACCAGCGGCCGTCGGTCGTTTTCGTTACAGCACATGACCACTTTGCGTTGAAGGCGTTCGAAGTCCATGCAGTCGATTATTTACTGAAGCCATTCGGTAAGCAGCGTTTTGACGAAGCTCTCGCCCGGGCCCGGGAACAGACTTCAAAAAAATATCAGGAGCGCCTGTCCGATGTGGTTTCATCCGCTCGTTCGAAGGTGAAACCTCTCGAGCGGGTACTCGTGCGGGAAGGATCAAAGGTTCATATTATCCCCGTCGAGAAGATCGACTACGTAGAAGCCCAGGACGATTACATTTCCATTCGCTCCGACAGCAAGAATCACCTGAAACACCAAACGCTCACTGAACTGGAATCCGTGTTGGACAGCGCGAGATTCATACGAATCCACCGTTCGTTCATCGTCAATGTGGATCGTCTGGCACGAATCGAACCCTACGCGAAAGACAGCCATATCGTCGTCCTCAAAGACGGGTCAAAACTTCCTGTGAGCAGATCCAAATTTGACTCTTTGAAGCAACTCCTCTAGCTTTACTCTACCATCCCCCAATAGCTATGAATACCACGAAAGTAACCGTCGTTGGGTGCGGTATTTCCGGGCTTTCCTGCGCCTTGCGGCTTCTCGAAAACGGCTTTCCCGTCACCATCATTGCAAGAGAATTGCCTTTGCACACAACCTCGGCCGTGGCCGCCGCAATCTGGTTTCCCTACAGAGTTGAAACGAGTGACCGCGTGAAGAAATGGTCGACCGCAACATTCGAAGAATACACGCGACTTTCTTCACTACTTCAGTCAGGAGTTTCGATGATGCCGCTCATCGAACTCCTTGACCGACCCATGCCCGAACCATGGTGGAAGAATGTTGTGCGATCGTTTCGGAGGCCGAACGGCGTTGAATTGCCAAAGGGGTACGTTGACGGCTACGTTGCTGAGGTTCCCTTTATCGACACCTCTGTCCATCTGGATTATCTCGTCGAATGCGTGAATGCGCTCGGTGGCGTCATCGAACAAGGAGCGATGAACTCTTTGTCCGAGGTTTCGATGCGTCGACGTCTTATTGTGAACTGCTCCGGACTCGGGGCGCGCGACCTCGTCGGAGATAAGGCCCTCTTTCCCATCCGGGGACAGGTCGTTGTCGTAAAAAAGCCCGACCTCCGTTTCAGCTATGCGGACGTCACCGGGCACCATGCCCTCGCGTACATTGTCCCACGGACGAATGATTGTCTGCTCGGTGGGACTGCACAAGAAGGTAATTGGAAGCTTGAGCCGGATGAAAAGATCGCTGAAGAAATCCTTCAAAAATGTAAGACAATTTGTCCGGCGCTGGAAAACCTGGAAATTTTAGCCCACAAAGTGGGTTTGCGGCCGGGGCGGGGCGAGGTACGACTTGAACTTGAGAGAATTTCAAGCGATTGTTCCGTCATCCATAATTACGGCCATGGCGGGTCGGGATTCACCTTGTGCTGGGGTTGCGCTGACGAAGTTCTCGCTCTTGCAAAATCCAACTAACACACCGGAGGAAATCCATGCATCGTTTTCTCTCCTTTCTTTCGCTTTTCCTCATCGCCCTTTCCTTTTCGTTCTCACAGCGAATCGCAATCAAAGCTGGAAAACTTTTTGACCCCAAAAGCGGGAATGTCCTTCAAAACCAGGTTATCACTGTCGAGAACGGAAGGATCATTGCGGTCGGTGCGGGGCTCAACGTCCCCGCCGATGCAACCGTCATCGATTTATCCGGAAAGACGGTCCTCCCTGGGCTGATCGATTGTCACACCCATATGTTGTTGCAGCCGGAAGATGAACGCGGCTTCCCTCCTGTGATCTCGAAGTCTCAATCGTTTCGAACGATTCAGGGCGTGGCGGGGGCGATGAGGGACTTTGAAGCCGGATTCACAACCATCCGCGACCTCGATAGCGAGGGCGCTGGTTTCGCCGACGTCGCTCTTCGTGATGCAATCAACAAGGGAATCGTGCCCGGACCGCGGATGTTCGTTTCAACCCTCGCTCTGACCATTACGGCAGGGCACATGAACCTCACAGGCCTCAACCCCGATATTCAAATCCCCGACCCCGCTTCACTGACGGATTCCCGTGATGCCATGATTGCGGAAGTCCGGCGGCAAGTGAAGTATGGCGCCGATTGGATTAAACTCTATGCCACGGGAACGATGAGACACATTGAGCCGGTGACACTCGAACCCATAGGCCAGGTTTCGCTTGAAGATGTACAAGCAGTCGTCAACGAAGCAAAGCGATGGCGAAAAGACGTCGCTGCTCACGCTTACGGCGGCTCTGGTGCAAAGAATTCCGTGCTCGGAGGCGTTCGGTCCATTGAACATGGCATGCTCCTGGACGACGAAACGTTGAAATTGATGGTAGAAAAAGGAACATTCTGGTGCCCGACGATTTGCACGTACATCCCCGAGTCTGACGAAGAAATGACTGACGTGCGAAGGAGGGTTATTGCCAGACATAAAGAGACTTTTCAGAAAGCAGTGAAGATGGGCGTTAAAATCGCATTCGGCACCGACGTGGGCGCATACGAACACGGGACATCTGTTCGGGAATTTCTCAAAATGGTGGAATACGGCATGAAACCCGTTGACGCCCTTCGCTCCGCCACAACACGTGCAGCCGAGCTCTTGCGGATGGAAAAAGATCTTGGCACCATCGAACCGGGCAAGTGGGCGGATATGATCGCCGTCGATGGAGACCCTCTCGAGAATATCGCTGCGTTGAAAAGAGTCGTTTTTGTGATGAAAGAAGGAAGAGTGTACAAGGAAACGAGATAAGACAGAGGACTAGAAATGGAGGGTTGGATTACTGGATTGATGGATTAATGAAATCGAGTATCATAAAGACAGGTTTGTTTTTCATTTCTTTTTCACTTCTCACAGCTCCTTCAGTCTGCCAAAAGAGACTCCAAGTGGATGCGGCGCGGATCGAAAAGCGCATTCTCGCGCTCGCAGAAATCGGCAAGAGCGAAACCGGAAATCAGAGAGTAGCCTTTAGCGATGCAGATGTAAAAGGCCGGGAGTACGTTATGTCCCTTATGAAAGAGGCCGGCCTTACCGTTCGGATCGACGCCGCCGGAAATATCCTCGGCCGACGGGAAGGAAAAGACCCAAAGCTTGCAACTATCATGTTTGGTTCACACATCGATTGCGTTCCCAATGGTGGTAGCTATGACGGCGACGTTGGCGTTATCGCGGCTCTTGAATGTGCGCAGGTTTTAAAGGAGCATAACGTCGTCACACGTCATCCGCTTGAGGTTGTTGTTTTTTCCGACGAAGAAGGCGGGCTCATCGGCAGCCGGGCGATGATCGGCGAACTCTCCGATAAAGCAATGGACGTGATGAGTCACAGCGGGAAAACAGTGCGCGATGGCATCCGGGTTATCGGAGGAAATCCCGAAAGGATTAAGGAGGCTGCGCGGAAGAAGGGAGATCTGAAGGCATTCCTGGAGCTTCACATCGAGCAGGGCGGAACTCTGGAATCTGAAGGCGTTCATATCGGCGTTGTCGAAGGCATTGTTGGAATAAAGTGGTGGAGTGTCACTGTAGAGGGTTTCGCAAATCATGCCGGAACCACTCCGATGGACAACCGGCAAGATGCGCTCGTTGCTGCGGCTCGTTATGTCCTTGCCGTAAACAAGGTCGTTACGAGCCTTCACGGCCGGCATGTAGGAACCGTCGGGCGGATCAGCGCGGAGCCTGGAGCCTTGAATGTCATTCCTGGGAAAGTGCATACGAGTCTTGAAATTCGCGACCTTTCCGAGAAAACAATCGACCTCCTTTTTTCCATGATACAGGAGGAAGTAATAAAAATCGAAAGGGAAACTAGAACAAAATTCACATTTATGCTCATCGAGCCGATATCTACTCCAGCACTGACCGACGAGCGCGTGCGGTCAATCATTGCTGTATCAGCGAAGGAACTTGGCCTTTCATCAACGCTCATGCCGAGTGGAGCCGGCCATGATGCGCAGGATATGACACACCTGGCGCCGACAGGAATGATCTTTGTCCCGAGTGTAGGAGGAATCAGTCATTCTCCGAAGGAATTCACGAAACGCGAAGACATGGCGAATGGAGCCAATGTTTTGCTGCAAACCGTCCTGAAAATCGATCAAGGAATGCTGGACAATCATTAACGAGGAGGATCTATGAAGACTTCAACAATGAAGCAAACCATAACCCTCAAAACGACGCCTCACGAAGTGTTCGAGTGTTTCATGGATTCGAAAAAGCACGAAGAGTTTACGGGAGATGCTGCTGAGATCAGCCGCAAAGTTGGCGGAACGTTCTCCGCATACGCCGGTTATTGTCACGGGAAGAACCTTCAGGTCGTAAAAGACAAGAAGATCGTACAAACGTGGAGAGCGACCGACTGGCCGGAGGGTCATTTTTCCACGGTGTCGCTTACTTTTGCAAAAACCAGGGAGGGAACAAGACTCACGTTTTCACAAAAGGGGATTCCTGAAGCCGAAGTGGAGTCCATCAAAAAGGGGTGGGACGATTTCTATTGGAAACCATTGAAGGATATGCTCGAACCGTAGTACATGAAACCTTTTTCAGCCAAAACCCTTGGTTTTTTTCTTGGATTGATTGCTTTTTTTGCTGCGCTTCTGGTTCCGACCTTCCCGCAATTCCATTCTGCCGCTGAGATCTTCATTCAGGAGCATCATTCGGTCCTAGCGCCCGATGTTCTTGCACGCTCGATGCAAGTCGTCTTTGGGCTGCTCTTGCTTATGGTTGCCTGGTGGGTGACCGAGGCAATCCCTCTTCCAGCCACTGCCTTGATGCCCGCTATCATTTTGCCTTTGTTCAAAGTGATGGGATTGCACGGAAAAGAAATGTTTGAATTCACGACAAAGAACACCCTTGCCCATTACGCAAATCCGGTCATCTATCTCTTCCTCGGCGGTTTTCTTCTCGCCGCTGCCATGCAAAAATGGCGTTTGGATAAGCGCTTAACCTTGTGGATTCTGACGCGAGGGTCCCTGGCAGAGAATCCTCGATCGATTCTCCTCGGTATAATGGCTGTTACGGCTGTGTTATCCATGTGGATTTCGAATACAGCCACGACGGCGATGATGCTGCCGCTTGGCCTCGGCGTGCTTTCTTCCATGGGGTTGAAAGCCGGTGAATCGTCGTACGGGACATGTCTAATGCTTGGCATTGCCTGGGCGGCATCGATAGGAGGAGTCGGCACAATCATAGGGACAACACCCAACGGTATTGCACTTGGCATTCTGAACGCTACATTTGCCGATGACCCGAACTATCACCGCATCACGTTCCTCGATTGGCTTTCGTTTGGAATTCCCTATGTAGTCCTTTTTGTCCCCGTGGTCTGGGCCATATTGCTCAGGTTAAATCCTCCCGAAATCGGCAGTCTTCAACATGTCAAGGAACGATTTCAGTACGAGCGAAATCAGTTGGGACGCTTCTCAACTGGAGAGAAAGGAACCATCGCGGTTTTTCTTTTTGCCGGCTTCCTCTGGATCTCCAACCCTTTTTGGGAAGCGCTGCTGCCAGAACCTCTTGCCTCACAAGTTTCCTGGATTGACGAGTTCAGCATTGGGCTGGCAGCTGGGGTGATATTTTTCCTGATTCCAGTAAGCCTGAAGGACCACAAGTTCCTCCTCGATTGGAAGGACACGTCGTTCGTTGATTGGGGCACGCTAGTCCTGTTTGGCGGTGGGATAGCCCTCTCAGACGCAATGTTCAAAACAGGACTTGGTTGGTGGATTGCAACGTCGTTTGTCGGGTTGTTTGGAACGCCTTCGACAATTGTCATGATGATTATCGTCATCCTGTTTGTAGATTTTCTCACCGAGGTGACTTCCAATACAGCAGTAACGTCGATGATGGTTCCGATTGTTATATCCATCGCCTTGAAAACCGGGGAAAATCCTGTTGCTCTTTCCGTGGCGGCGGCCGTTGCAGCCTCGATGGCGTTCATGCTTCCGGTTGCGACACCTCCGAACGCATTGGTCTATTCCACCGGATATGTGCGAATCAAAGACATGATCAGGTCGGGATTTGTGCTTGACATCGCCGGCTGGGTAATGACCGTTTTCGTTTTGCTCTTTTTCGCGAACTGGCTCTTCGGCATCTTACATTTCTGAGGACAGAGTGGCGCATTCGACGTTCATCATCTTGTGGAAATTTCGTGTAAAGAAGGAGAGCATACCGCAGTTCGAGAAGATCTATGGCCCTCACGGAGAATGGGCCCGGCTTTTCCAAAAAAGCAAGAGCTACATCGGAACGGAGCTTTACAAGGATGCAACTGGATCGTATTTGACCGTTGACGAGTGGGTTTCGCGAGAGGCTTACGAGAAGTTCAAAGAAGATTTCGTTCAGGAATACCGCTCTCTTGACGCAAAGTGTGAAGACCTCACAGAGGAAGAGATCTTCATCGGCTCCACAGTGAGATCAATACCATAGGCTGTTATGCCCGAGCTTCCCGACGTGACAGTGTATGTCGAGGCCCTAAAGCCTCGCCTTCTGTCTCAAACTCTGCAGAAAGTCGTCCTTGCAAGTCCCTTTCTTCTCCGCAGCGTGCAGCCGCCTCTGACAGAAGTTGAGGGCAAAAAGGTTCTTTCACTGCGGAGAATCGGCAAACAGATTGTTTGGGAATTCAAAGGTGAGCTCTTTCTTGTATTCCACCTCATGATTGCCGGGAGGTTTCATTGGAAAAAACCCGGGACAAAGCCGCCCGGAAAGGTCGGGCTCGCCTCATTCCATTTTTCCCACGGATCGCTGGTTCTGACAGAGGCCAGCACCAAGAAACGCGCCTCTCTGTATGTGACAAAAGGAGAAAGTTCCTTGTCAGGTTTTCATCGCGGCGGCGTTGAGGTTCTTGAATGCTCATTGGAACAATTCCGGTCTGCTTTAGCGAAAGAAAACCACACGCTGAAACGAGTTCTCACCGATCAACGGCTTTTCAGCGGCATAGGGAATGCCTATTCAGACGAGATCCTCCACAGAGCAAAGGTCTCCCCGATGCAATTAAGTGACAGATTGAGCGAGGAAGAGATCTTCCGACTTTTTACGGCCACTGCGGAAACCATGAAAGAATGGATTCAAAGACTACAAAGGCAGACTGGTCCGGGTTTCCCTGAAAAAGTGACAGCTTTTCATGAGGAAATGGCCGTCCATGGCAAATTCAGGAAACCTTGCCCGGTGTGCAAAACCAGAGTCCAGCGAATTGTGTACGCGGAGAATGAATGCAATTATTGCCCGCGATGCCAGACTGGCGGAAAAATTCTCGCCGACCGTTCTCTTTCACGGCTCTTAAAAAGCGATTGGCCAAAGACCATTGAAGAATTGGAAGCCAAAACGTAATTTCAAGAGAGGAAAAAAATGAAAAAATTCTTTCTTGCAATTTCATTCGTAAGCCTTGTCCTTTCGCATTCGAACTCTCAGATCTTTGTCCGCATCGAAACTGAAGTCGGCGACATAAGAATTGAGCTTCACCCGGAGAAGGCGCCAAAGACAGCGGCAAATTTTCTTCGATACGTCGACGGCGGTTTCTACAATGGCGGATCGTTCTACCGGACGGTTCGGCCGAATACTGAGGAAAGAAAAGACGCCCCCATCGAAGTGATCCAAGCAGGAGTGCATCCCTGGAAGGAGCGTAATTCTTTTCCCCCTATCGCACTGGAACGGACCGATGTCACCGGCATCAGACACGTTGCAGGCGCCATTTCCATGGCACGCACAACCCCCGAAAGTGCAACATCGTCCTTTTTTATCTGTGTGGATGATTTTCCGTCTCTGGATTCCGGCGGAAAGCGCCACGTTGATGGGCAGGGATTTGCCGCGTTCGGAAAAGTGGTGGAAGGAATGGAAGTTGTCAAAAGAATACAGAATATGCGTGCTGAAGGCCAGGCCATTATGCCTCCGGTGCGGATCTTGCAGATCGTCAGATCTCAATGACATCGAAAACGGCTCTTGTCACTGGAGCGAACAGAGGAATTGGCCTCGAAGTTGCGCGGCAACTCGAGGAACGACAATTCACAGTCTGGCTTGCTGTTCGAAACACGGACTCCGGTGAACAAGCTACGGCGTCACAGAAAAAAGGCGGAATCACATCACGCTTTGTTCTGATGGACGTCGCCAATCCCTCCAGTATCAACCAGGCGTTTGCGATGATGTCAAAAGAAGTTGCAACCCTCGATGTTCTCGTCAACAATGCGGGAATCCTCCTCGACGAGTCAGTTTCTGTGCTCGAAGTCTCCCAAAAAGCCGTGTATGACACATTGAACACAAATGCCTTGAGCGCTCTTTTTGTCACGCAAACATTTCTTCCTTTGCTGAAAAAAGGAAGCAGAATCATCAACGTTTCCAGCGGCGCTGGAGAAATCTGCCGTGACATGAGCAGCTACGCGCCGATCTACAGCGTCAGCAAGACCACGATGAATGCTATCTCTTGCCAGCTGGCCAGCGCTCTGAGAAGCAAAGGTGTGAGCATCAACGCCGTTTGCCCCGGTTGGGTGCGGACTGAAATGGGTGGCATGGTCGCTCCTCGTTCCGTTAAAAGAGGAGCCGATACAATCATCTGGCTTGCTCTTGATGCCCCGGCCGACGAAACTGGAAGATTCTGGCGGGACAGAAAAACCATATCGTGGTGAGCGGACAGCTGGAATGAGAAAGGCCTGAACATGTTTCTTGGACATTATGCAGTTGCGCTGGCGGCAAAAAAGGTCGCGCCTCAAACATCTCTCGGAACCCTGTTTGTCGCCGTTCAGCTTGTCGACCACCTTTGGCCCATCCTCTTACTCTTTGGCCTTGAGCAGGCAAGCATTGAACCCGGGATCACTGTCGTCACTCCACTAAATTTTATAAGCTATCCTTATTCACACAGTCTATTAGCGGCTATTGTCTATTCTGCCGTCTTCGCAGTAATCTATTTTGGCGTCAGCAGTTACAGAAGAGGCGCTGGCGTCATTGCGTTGGCTGTTTTGAGCCATTGGATTCTCGATTTCCTCACTCACCGGCCTGATTTACCCATTGGCTTTGGGGACGCCAAGCTTGGCCTCGGGTTGTGGAATTCACTTGAGGCAACGGTCATCACAGAGGGATTACTTTTCCTTACTGGTATTGTTGTGTACTTGCGGGCTACGAGATCCAGAAACTGGAAGGGATTTGTAGGCTTCTGGTCGCTTATTGTCGTCCTGGCGGGCATTTATTATGCAAACGTCTTTGGACCTCCACCGCCGAGCATGCTTGCGGTTGCCATCGCAGGAAATGCGGGGTGGCTCTTTGTACTTTGGGCTTTTTGGGCAGACCGCAACCGTCAGTTCCTCACAAAAGAAGTGCCAACAAATTGAAACCTCGTTTTTCCCCTTGAAGACGCGCCAGAACAACTGCGACGATCCTCATTCAAACTATGACCTTTCGTCCGGAATCCTATGTAATGATCAGGATTCAAGATGGTTCCAATTCCTTTCCCCGTGCATAAGCCAGCCACGTCAAAGCCTGTCATAGGCCTTACAGAAATCATTGTGAGGGCTCAAAGCGGGGATAAAAGCGCCTTTGAAGAACTTTACCGGGAACATGTCGGCCGTGTGTATGCTGTCTGCGTAAGAATTCT
>CAYNRS010000026.1:4066-10134 GCA_964399565.1 uncultured Ignavibacteriaceae bacterium | reverse complement strand
CGGGTTTGGTTGGAATGTTGGCTTCCTTGCGACAATTACTGACGAGGTGTGCATCGGACTTTCGTATCGGTCCACAACAAAGCTCGAATTCGACGGGAACGCGAAATTCCAAAGGGTTCCTGCTTCTTTGAGTACTACATTTCCTGACGGCCCCGGGAAGACAAGTATTACAACACCAGCAACGTTCTTCGTGGGTGCTTCGTACAAGATCCTCTCAAATCTTTCCTTAGAGGCAGACTATCAGTTTGTCGGATGGTCAACGTTTGACCGGTTAGCGTTTCATCTTGAGAACGGAATTAATGGTGAGAAGGAGGTCGTAGCGAGCAGGAATTATCAGGATACTTACCTTCTTCGGTTTGGCATCGAATACGGGATGGAAGGGCTGACCTTGCGAGGCGGATACATTTTTGACAAGAATCCTGTACCAGACGGATATCTGGAGCCCTCTCTGCCAGATGCGAATCGCCAGGATTTTACTGTTGGCGTGGGATACAGAATCAATGACTCATTCTCCATCGATGGGAGTTATATGTTTGTTCGATTTGCCCAGCGGACGGAATCCCACAGCATTCCAGAGTTCAGTTTCAACGGCACCTACAATAGCGTTGCTCATCTTTTTTCCCTTGGTATTGCCTATGCATTGGAGTAGAAGGATGCAGAATCAAAAGGCGATTTCGTTCCTGGTTTTCACTTTCAGTATCTTTGCGGGTTGTGAAGATGTACAGCCTATTGTGGATACGGGAACAACGGGAAATATCAATTTTACCTCGTACGTTGCGATCGGGAACAGTCTCACCGCAGGAATACAGTCCAATGCGCTCTTTACTTCAGGGCAAAAATACAGTTACCCAAACCTCATTGCACAACAGGCCAAACTGGCCGGCGCAAGCCTGACATTTACGCAGCCTTTGTTGGTAGACCCCGGTATTGGCGGACGGATGCGCCTTTCAAAACTGTCGCCTTTGACAATTGTAACCGATCCTGTAGGAAATCCCACAAGTTCTTCAATTTACGTGGATCCAAACCTTCCCTTGAACGGTTATCACAACCTTGGGGTTCCCTATGCGCGAGTCTTCAACGCTTATATAGGGCAAAACGACGTTCTCGACACATTGAACAGCTTCACGAAAAGTTTTTCTTCGCCCTATGGCCAGATTCCTTTCTTTCACATAGTCATGAGGAACCCGACTGCCACACAGCCCGGCAATTCAGGAAGCATTCTCCAACAGGCAAGAAGACAGAACCCGTCTGTCATAACAGTTTGGCTGGGCAACAACGACATTCTGGGTTATTCAACATCGGGTGGCTTGTTGCCATATACTCCCACGGGAATGTTCACAGCCTCCTATGGTGCAATGATCGACAGCCTCCGGGCCACCGGAGCAAAGCTGGTCCTCGCCACGGTTCCTGATGTCACCTCAATTCCATTCTTCACAACGCTGAAGTGGTTCGTTCCGGATCCTGCCGACCCGACGAAACCGCTGGCCGGCACGTTTCTTCCTTTGTATGTTCAAAAGAGCAATGGGTCGAACGGCTATCTGTCCTCTCAAGAGCTGGTGTTATTGACTGCGGCAGATTCATTACTGTCAGGTTATGGACTTCCGACGCTCACAGGTTTGCCGAATGCCGGTAAACCCCTGGCCAACAGGTTTGTGCTGGATTCCGCCGAAATATCAATAGCAAAGTCCGTAACCGCCGCTTATAACAGCGTTATCAGAGGAAAAGAGGATGCAACCACGGTTGCCGTGATAGATATTTTTGCCATCTTCAACGACATCGCCCAAAATGGCAAGATTATCTCTGGCCAGGTGTTCACGACTGCATATGTGAGTGGGGGAATTTTTTCTCTTGACGGAGTACACCCTACGGGTCAAGCTCAGGGGTTCATTGCAAATGAGTTTATCAAAGTCATGAACGGCAAATGGGGAGCATCCATTCCATTTGTGGATATTCTGAGTTTGCCAGGTCTGCCCATCCCATTGTCAAAGAGACTACGTCCTATTTCCCTGTCGGAAATCCCCAGTGAGGAACTTCGGAGTGCCATCAAAATCTGGCAGTGAACGATCACCGTTACTCAGTTGTGCATCCTCTTCTGAGAGTTCTGGCGGGATTTTAGTTCATATTCGACTCATTAAGCTGTTTAATCAAAGGGCCTACCAAGAATTGTTCAATAGTTGACATGAAATACCAGGAACCGGACGTGAATCTACAGCTTGCGTTGGAACATGGGCTCAGCGAAGAGGAATACGACCTCATCCTGAAGTTCCTTGGGCGAATACCCACGTACACGGAGCTCGGCATCTATAGCGTTATGTGGAGTGAGCACTGCAGCTATAAGAATTCGATTGCGCTTTTGAAGACTCTCCCGAGAAGTGGTGGAGGCCTTTTGGTATCAGCCGGAGAGGAGAATGCTGGCTTGGTGGACATTGGTGATGGCCTTGCAGTCGCCTTCAAGATCGAAAGCCATAACCATCCATCGGCAGTCGAACCGTATCAAGGAGCAGCAACAGGAGTTGGCGGAATTTTGCGTGATATATTTTCCATGGGCGCCAGGCCGATTGCCATATTGGACTCGCTTCGCTTCGGAGAGCTCAACGACCCGCATGTCGAATATCTCTTCAAGCGAATTGTGAAGGGTATTGCGGATTATGGAAATAGCTTTGGCGTTCCAACCGTTGCAGGTGAAGTGTATTTTGATGGTTGCTATCAAGACAATCCTCTTGTGAATGCAATGGCTGTTGGAATTGTCGAGCACGGCAAAGTTGCGAGAGCAATCGCCAAGGGAGAGGGGAATAGTGTTATGTTGGTGGGCTCGTCTACTGGCCGGGATGGTATACATGGAGCTACGTTTGCCTCGGAGGAGATTTCTGAGGAATCAGAACGGAAGAGACCGTCTGTGCAGGTTGGAGATCCCTTTGTCGAGAAACTGCTGTTAGAAGCGACTCTCGAGGCCGTTCAATCGGGGCATATAGTCGGCGTTCAGGATATGGGAGCAGCCGGAATCACTTGTTCCACTACCGAGATGAGTGCAAAGGGAAACTCGGGGATGGTCATAGATCTGAATAAAGTCCCTTTGCGCGAGACCGGCATGAACAGTTATGAGATCATGCTCTCGGAGTCCCAGGAGAGAATGCTTTTTGTCGTGCAAAAAGGACATGAAAAGGATGTAGAAAGCATCTTTGATAAATGGGACTTACATGCAGAAGTTATTGGAAAAGTTCATGAGGGCGGAGAGGTCGAAGTTTTCCACGACGGCCGACGCGTGGCTTCTGTTCCGGCAAACTCACTCGTGCTTGGAGGCGATGCACCTGTTTATACCAGGGAGTTTAAAGAACCGGCTTACATAGAGGACGCGCGAAGCTTTGATATAAGCTCCTTGAGTGAGCCAAGTGACTATAATGAAGTGCTCCTGAGGTTGCTGGGCACGCCGACGATCGCAAGCAAACGATGGGTGTATGAGCAATACGACACTATGGTTAGGACAAACACCGTCATCAATGCGGGACACGATGCATGCGTCGTGAGAATCAAGGGTGGAGCAAAAGGTTTGGCGTTGAAGACTGACTGTAACTCCCGGTTCGTATTCTTGAATCCCAGAAGGGGTGCTCAAATAGCTGTGGCGGAAGCCGCCAGGAATGTTGTTTGTGTGGGAGCTAAGCCCCTTGCTATAACAAATTGCCTGAACTTCGGTAACCCGTACGACCCTGAGGTTTACTGGCAGTTCAGGGAGGTTGTATTGGGAATCGGAGAAGCTTGCCGCTCATTCAACACGCCTGTGACGGGTGGGAACGTCAGTTTCTACAATGAAGGTCCACGGTCGGCGATTTATCCGACGCCGGTCATTGGAATGCTTGGGCTTGTTGAGGATGTTGATCGCGTCCTTGACAGCGCGTTCAAGTCGCCCGGGGATGTGATACTACTGCTTGGTGAAAATAGAAGCGAGGTCGGGGGTTCTGAGTACTTGTACCTTGTGACCGGCAAAGCTCTTGGTGATGCTCCGACCCTGGATTTACAGGCCGAAAAACGACTTCAGGAACTGTGTTTGGAATTGATGAGCAATCGGCTTCTCAAGAGCGCGCATGATGTCTCCGAGGGTGGATTGGCAGTCAGCCTTGTCGAGTCTACGCTAGCCTCAGGTCAGAGTATTGGTATTGGAATAGAACCTAAAGTCGAAGGCGATAAGCGGATGGATTTTAACCTCTTTAGTGAATCACAGTCAAGGATATTGATCAGTGCACATCACGAAAATGTCAACAGTATTCTGCGAGCAGCGTCGAGAGCAGGTGTACCTGCGAGTACCATCGGAATTGTGGAAGAATCTGATCGAATAAGCATCGGCGAATTTGTGGACCTTGAGAGATCTGTCGCAGAAAGGGCGTACGAGGATTCACTGCATGATCGTGCTCAAAGTGTTCAAGGATTTGCGTAGCATGCGAGTTAATTGGCAGCTTGACATAATATATATTATATTACATTTCACCCGATATTACATTCAAGCGCCCAGGCATAACACCCACGTCGATTTCTGTGACTGAATCCCGCCAAACCTCTCCGTCTGCATGCACCTTCATAGGCGACGCGCATCTGATGCGGACATTCCTCGTCTTGAAGTAGCGGATGTCGGGCAAATGGTGATGTCTTCCAGCCAGCACAGCCCGGACGATCGAAAGCACGCGAAGCAGCGGGACCTTTGTAACTATGCAGACGTCCAATAATCCATCTGTCGGGCTAGCTTCAGGCATGACCTTAAATCCGCCCCCTTCACGGTCTCCATTCCCTATGCACGCCAGAAAGCATTCCTCGCTGATAGTGTGTCCTACCTCGTCGAAGACGTCGAAATTGACGGTTTGAAATCTAACCAAAGACTTTGCCAATGCGGTTAGGTAAAGCGGTACGCCCTTAAGCAAGGGAACAAACTGAGCCTCATAAGCTACTGAAGCATCAAAACCTATGCCGAGCGTATTAACAAATAAGGTTATAGTCTTTTCCTTGCCGAGTGATGCCTTGCCGACGTCGATCTTCCTCACATATGCTCGATGAATCGTGTGACAGGCTCCAACAGTATCCAAGGGAATCTTCATGAGTGACGCAAAGTCATTGCCGGACCCACATGGGATAACTGCCATGGCCGCTCGAGTATCCATGACTCCTGCAGCGACATGATTTACAGTACCGTCACCACCTACGGCAGCGATGATCTCGTGCTCCGGACCCAGGTATCTGGCTAAATCCTTTACATGCGCTGTGGAAGTCGTCATGTGAATTTCTGCTTCGATGCCCTTTGACCGAAACGTTTGTTTAATGAGTTCAACAGTTTGACCCACCCGCCCATTACCTGCGGCCGGGTTCACAATGCATGCTATCCTCCTAGACATCAATCGTGCCTGTAAAGACGACGTTTGCTGGCCCTGAAAGCGTCACGTTCGTGTAGCTGCCTCCATTCACTTGGAAATCGACGCGTAACTCAACTCCGCTTGCAGGAAGAACATGAACCGGCGGATTCACCTTCCACAACCTGCTTGCGATGATCGCGGAGGCAACGGAACCAGTGCCGCAAGCTAAAGTCTCATCTTCGACGCCACGCTCATATGTTCGTATTTTTATGGACTTATTGTCAACCCTTTCAATGAAGTTTACATTTGTACCCTCAGGCCTGAATTCCTTTCTTTGACGAATTCTTCGTCCCAGAGAAACAACTTCGACTGCTGTGACTTCTTGTTTGAGTTGAGCAGTCGGAACCACCACGTGAGGTGACCCAGTGTCGACATAGTGCGCCTTGATTCGTTTTTTTCCTAACGGGAGCACTAGGTTGAGATTTAGATCCCTCGGTGCTTTCATGGACAACGCAATTTCTTTCTCGGTAACACTGGCTGCGTAGATATAATCCAGCGCTTGGAACTTCTGGTCCGATTTCGCAATTGAATGCATGAACGCAAATTTCGCAAGGCACCGCCCTCCGTTGCCACACATACCGCCGTAACTACCGTCTGCATTGTAATACCTCATGCTGTAGTCGGCAGCAGTGCTCTTCTCCAGGAGAAGCAACCCATCCGCGCCCACCCCCCATC
>CAYNRS010000026.1:0-4056 GCA_964399565.1 uncultured Ignavibacteriaceae bacterium | reverse complement strand
CATCGCCTGTTGCAGATTAATTTTGCGAGGGAAGATCCATCTCGTATGAATTTCGTCCGATTGTCGATAACGACAAAATCGTTACCCGCGCCCGTCATTTTCGTGAACTGAATTTGCATCCCGGCGATTTACATAAGGTCTACGTAAACAATAACCAATAATTCCATAGCTTAACGCCATACTTAAGAGAAAAAGCCTTCAATGCGAAGGCTTTTCACTGTGGAGGTGCGGGGAGTCGAACCCCGGTCCGAAGAGAAGATACTCGGGACGTCTACATACATATCCTGCCTTTTTGGATTCGCATGCGGTAACTCCAGCAGGCTGGATTAACCGCACGCTATCTCAGGTGATCCGCTTTGGGCGGCTTCACAGAATTTCCCTCAGAACAAAATCCTGCTATCCCATCTGGGCGACGTTCTTAATGCTTCCGGTGGGCAAGAAACATCAGAACGGGTTGCTTAATTTATGTTAAGCAGCCAGTGCGTAGTTGTAGTCAGCACTTCATGTTTTCCGCTTTTTTGCGTGGACACGGAGACCACGATATGCAGTCCGGAATTTCCTCATCCCCGTCGAAACCACATCACCCCCTGCCCTTGAAAGATACGAACCTCCACCATCCGAAACAAATCCGATTCAGCTCCTCCTTTTTCTTTGAGTTTCCATGGGGTAATTCTTTCGGAGTTCCCGCGTTAGGTATCGAAAGGCCTGATCGGGGGAATCTGCAAAAGTGAACAACTGGAGATCATTTCTGTCAATCGTTCCGAAATCTACCATAAGGTCAAAGTCGATCATTCTTTTCCAGTAATCAGAGCCATATAACACAACAGTAATACGTTTCTTAAGTTTATTCGTTTGAAGGAGAGTCAGAACCTCCATGAGCTCGTCAAGAGTGCCGAATCCGCCTGGGAACATGATCAACGCTTTTGCCAAATAGACAAACCAGAATTTTCGCATGAAGAAATAGTGGAAGTCGAAATTCAGATCTTTCGTGATGAAGCGATTAGCGTACTGTTCAAACGGAAGACTTATGTTCAGGCCGATAGATTTGCCGCCCGCGAGGTATGCTCCCCTGTTCGCCGCCTCCATGATCCCGGGACCGCCGCCAGAACACACAACAAAACGATTCATCTGGTACAAACGCTTGGACCAGGTAGTAAGCATTTTCGAGAGTCGGACCGCATCCTCGTAGTAACGAGACATAGAGATGGCCATTTGAGCATCGTCTAAGTTTCTTCTTTGATGGGCTGTTAATTTGCTTTGTTTCCAATACTTAGTTTCGAGTTTATGATAAATCGATTTGGCTTCACTCATGGACTTAATCCGGGCCGAACCGAAAAAAACAATTGTGTCCTTAATGCCAAGAGTCCGGAATCGATTCATGGGTTCGAGAAACTCGGAGAGGATTCTCAATGACCGGGCGCTAGGGGAATTCAGAAAATCGATGTTCTTATAAGCTTTTTGGGCCTTATGAAGGGGCTTTGGCAACTGTCTTCAGAGTTATTAGTGGACGGATTGAGGAAACACTTCAACGAGGAGTGCTGCAATTCTTTCGAGATAGTGCTTGTCGGTGTCGTCGAAAGAACCAAGAATAGAACTGTCGACATCGAGGACGCCAAGAACAGCATTCTGACGAAGCAAGGGAACGACAATTTCTGACTTTGAATCGGGATCACAGTAAATATGGCCGGGGAATTTGCTCACGTCCGGAACTATAATTGTCTGTTTCTTCAATACAGCCGTTCCACACACCCCTCTGCCCATTTCAATCCTTACACAGGCAGGTTTACCTTGAAAGGGACCGAGCACAAGTTCATTTTCCTTGTTTAAGTAGAATCCCAACCATGAAGCTTCATCTTTGAGTGCCATCTTCAAAGCGGCCGTTGTGTTTGCTAGGTTCGCAATGAGATCGGCCTCACCTTCAATCAATGCTGTTATCTGCGGAATGATCTCTTCATAACGTTCCTTTCTGCTTAAAGATCGAATAGAGACAAATGTTTCCATTTTCTTCGATATCAAATAATTAAATAACTTAAGGTCACGATATTTCTAGAGATATGTTCTGCTCATTAAGATAAAACATTTTGTTCTGTGCTGTTCTTTTCAGGATACCGAGGCCGAGAATAGATTCTCCACTGGAGGAGGACTCCGAACTCGTCAAAATGCCAGCTTCTGTCCCATTCTGGAAAATGGGAGCAGGAACAGACCTCGGCAATCCGGTGAGCCGAAAGCCGCAAAGGCGGCCCTGCACTTTATCGTATGTATCCAAACGAGCGATGACTTCTTGACCAACATAGCAGCCTTTCTTGAAATCGACGAGATGTCTTAGCCCTATCTCGAGGGGATTGACGCTGAAATTGATCTCATTAGGATAAATCGGCACGAGGCCTCTGAGACGGAATTCACTAAAGTCCTTTACACTCATTTTCCGCATGCCGATATCTAGAATTCTATCGGGGCTTCCCTGTTCTTTGCTGAGAATCAGTCGTGTCCATTTTGTCTCACCCCAATCTTCATTGATGACATATGTTGACTTTTCGTTGATTTGGCCTAATGCATTGTCGGCCAAGGCCTTATCTGAGATTACAATAATCTGATTGTACAGAGCCTTTACGGAGGTGACCCTTGCATCTTCCATGATAATGAACTTATTGAGCCAGCGGGTCAATTCCTTGTCATCGTTTGAAGATCCAGCAAGGAGGATCTCATCATCAATTGTCCGACAAACTGAAAGGACTTCGACTATCCGACCCTTTTCGTTAGTCAGAATGGTTTGAGCAGATGCTCCCACAGCAAGATGGGCAAGGTCGTTTGTGGAAATTCGGTGGAGCAAGTCAGGAGCGTCCGGGCCGCTGAGGGAGACAAGGGCTCTATCGGAAACATCAAACCATCTTGCTTGGTTTGCCGACAACGGTGTTTGAGGGGAATGCGACTTTGTCGCGGAAGTCATTCCGTCAGCTGACGCCTAGTTAAACACGATCATTTTTTCAACTCAAGGAGCGTGATTTCCGCAGGAGCATGGAAACGCACAGGTGCAAGTGTGAAACCAAGGCCGTTTGTCACGTTGACTATAAGCTCTCCGACACGGTACATCCCGCTCAAATACGGCGTTTCGAATGATGCCGGCGCCACGAGAAAAACTCCTGGAATCCCGAATGCTATTCCACCGCCGTGCGTGTGTCCGGCAAGGAAAACATGATAACCTCTTTGACGCGCATACTCAACCAACGGTTTTGCTGGCTGGTGACACAGCATGATTTTGTAAACGTCGTTGATCCCGTTCGTCGCTCGCGCAAGAGCGATCTCATCGGGCCGTCGGCGATATGTGTATGTTATTCCGGTTATTTCCAGGCGCCCGCTCTTTGTCGTTACAACAACGGTCGAATCCTCGACGACATGGATTCCATGCACTCTAAGAGCGCTCACAATCCTTTTCTGATTCGAGAAAATATCGTGGTCCCCGACAGCCGCGAACACGCCATTCTTTGCCTTGAGTCTTGCCAGAATGTCCGATGTCGATTCAATGTATTTCTCTCCCGAAGTTACCACATCACCGGCAAAGAGAATAATGTCGGGATCAAGGGCATTGACCTTTTGAACAAACTCGTTCAACCGCCGGGTCGTTGTGCGTCCGTCTCCTTGCACATCAGAAATGAGGACAATTCGCATTCCGTCCAGATGTCGGAACTGAACCGGCAATGGGATTTCCTCTTCCGTCATTCTGATTGTCCAGGTGTTGAATCCCACGGTTATCAGAGAATAACATACCACCGCTACGACTATTGTCAATGCGTACCGTGCTCCGAATTTCTCCCACTCATCTCTCCGAAACGCATAGCGTCGCCAGAAAACCAACCTGGGAAAGTCGGCAAGAAGAAAAAGGAGAAAGAGCTGGACGTTAACGATAAGTCCTATCCAAAACGGATACACCATCAGGACATCAACCAACCAGCTCTCACCAGTGAATGCAACAGTGGCGGCTCGCCCGCCCAGAAGAAAAAGAACCGCAAAGCTTATCGGAAGAAGATGGAGATAGATGTAAGCGGCAATAAGCACTTT
>CAYNRS010000025.1:0-10225 GCA_964399565.1 uncultured Ignavibacteriaceae bacterium | reverse complement strand
AGAGCCGGTTTCACCATGACAATATCGGCGCCTTCGAGGATATCCTGTTCAACTTCGCGGAGGGCTTCATCCGAATTTGCCGGGTCCATCTGATGCGAACGGCGGTCGCCGAATTTTGGCGTGCTTTCCGCAGCATCGCGGAACGGGCCGTAGAAGCCCGATGCGTACTTTGCCGCGTAGGACATGATAGGGATGCTCTGAAATCCATTTTGATCCAGCACGCGACGGATTGCCTGCACGCGTCCGTCGAACATGTCCGACGGTGCAACCATGTCTGCCCCGGCTTGCACGTGTGTGAGGGCTTCTTTCGTGAGAAGCTCAATGGACTCGTCGTTCACTATTTCGTTATCACGGACAATGCCGCAATGCCCATGCGATGTATATTCGCAGAGACATACATCGGTGATAACAACAAGCTCCGGGACTTCCTTCTTGATGGCTCTGACCGCCGTTTGAACTATGCCGTTTTCATCATACGCCTCACTGCCGACTTCATCTTTATGTTCAGGGATGCCGAAGAGAATCACAGAAGGAATGCCGAGGGTTTTCACATCAACGCATTCGCGTTGAATTTCATCGACTGAAAGCTGATACACTCCCGGCATGGACTTGACCTCGTTGCGAACGCGTGACCCCGGCACCACAAAGAGGGGATAAATAAAGTCCTTGGGCGTTAGCTCCGTTTCACGCATCATGGAGCGGAAAGCTTCCGTCATGCGGAGCCTGCGAAAACGTTTGAATGATCCTGTTTCAGTGAAGCTGGCGTGGCCGAGGACAGTTTTTTCGTTTTCCATAAGCAAACCTCATATGTTAAGCGATGACTGAACTTCAGAGAAAATTTTAGAATTCCTGATGAAAGACAGGACACGGTCAGCAACTGATTGTGAGCTCATGACGCAATCTCCTACCGAAATTCCCCCGCGATAATTTCCCGTCAGAAAAATTCCTGAATTTCGCTCCTCAAACCTCTGAAATTGTTCAACGACAGATAAATGGCCGAGATGGTATTGGGGGATTGCTTTTTCCCACCTAATCACCTTGCTATAGACTGGCACGCCTCTTACCGCAATGAGCTCTCGCAATTCCTTCGTTACGATTTCTATCAATGCGGAATCATTTTTCTGCACGAGTTGCGGCTGCCTCGCCCCGCCGACAAATGTCGTAAGCGCATGGGTACCCGCGGGAGATCTCCCGGGGAAAATCGCCGATGACCAGATCGTTCCGAGGATGTTGCGCTCTTCTTTTGCCGGCACGAGGAAGCCGAAGCCATCGATGGGCCTTCCGACATCCTCAGTCCTGAACCCGAGGAAAACCTCAGCAACCGGTGGATAGTAAATTGCCTCCAGGGCGTTGGCGGTCGAAGAATCAAAGCGTTCGACCAACGATGCAGCGCAAAAAGCCGGGACGGCGAGAACAACCGAATGGCATGTCACGCTGAAGACCTGGCCGTCTTCAGTCCCACTAATTTCGTAGGATTGCCCCGCCCCGTTTGCAGATTGCGAAACCTCGATTCTCCCGACCGCTGCGTTCGTCCTGATCCTCGTACCAAGGGCTCCGGCAATGGCGTCGGGCAAGGATTGCATACCCTTTGTGAACGAAAACATCCGCGCGCGGTCCTTCGCTTTCTCGGCGCGTTTCTTCCGTTCACGCCCGCCAAAAATTTGCCCTTTCATAAGGCCGCCGTATTTCTTCTCAAGCGCATAAAGTTTTGGGAACGCCGCTTGCACACTGAGCTGTTCGGGGTTTCCGGCAAAGACGCCCGCAACAAAAGGGTTGACGGCGTAATCCAGAAACTCTCTACCGAGCCTCGGTACGACAAAATCAGCAACAGTCTCTTCTTTCTGAGCGCGACCGACAAAGGGTTCCTTCAATAAGCGGAGTTTTCCGGGGAGCGACCAGAGCTTCGATTTCACGAACGCCTGCGCGGACATTGGAAGGGCATGAAGCTTCCCATTCCGTAGAATGTATCGCTCTTTAGAAGTCTCGTTCGCGTACACCAAGTCATCTTTGAGGTCAAGGTCTTCAATGAGTGTCTGAAACAGCGGCCTCGTTTCGAGAGCGCTGTTGGGTCCGGTTTCAACGAGCCAGCCGTTTTCGCGGATCGTCCTCATTGTTCCGCCAACATGAGCCTCTTTCTCGAGAACAAGAACATCAATGCCTTGCTTTTGCAGCCACCAGGCTGTAGCCAGGCCCGAAATCCCCGCACCGATGACGACGACTTGGGGCATGTTACAGGTCCAGTTGTTTGAGGATAAGGTCAGCAAGACAGTCGATGAACTTCTTGTTGCGGATCAAAGCTGGCATCATCTCAAAACTGTTTATGCCGAGGTGACTTGCATGTTCCCGCGCCTCGATGTTGATTTCGGAAAGTGTTTCAATGTGGTCTGTGACAAATGAAATGGGAATCACGACAAGATGAGAAACCTTTTGTGCCGCCAGGTCTTCGATGGTCTTAGTGAGCGACGGTTCAAGCCACTTTTGCGGCCCGACTTTGCTCTGAAAACAAAGGTGATGCGGGAGCCCCCACGCGCCCTTTTCAACAATCAACTCATAAGACTGTCTGATATGTTTCGGATAAGGATCCCCGCCTTTCACGAGTGACATTGGGATGCCGTGCGCACTGAAAACAAGATTGACCTTTCCTTGCTCTTCTTTGGAGAATCGGGCGAGAGCAAGGTTCACATGCTCAACCATCGCTTCGATGTAGAGTGGGTGGTCATAGTAATGCTTAATGAATTTTGTGTGCACGCTGTTGTAGCGAAGGCGCTGGGTCACGCGTTTCCATTCGTTGAGGCTCGATCCCGTCGTTGCTCTTGAGTAATGAGGATACAACGGAAGCAAAATGATTTCGTCGGCTTGGTTATTCATCAGGCTTTCTACAACCTCTTCCGTCATCGGGTGCCAGTACCGCATCGCGATGTGCACATCCGCATCAAGGTTCAGCTTGGCAAGAGAATTCTTCAGACTTTCCGCCTGAAGCTGTGTTTGTTTTAGGATCGGGGACTTCGATCCGATTTTCCTGTAGAGGTTCTGCACTTTGGGGGCGCGGCGTGTAGAAACGAAACGGGCAAGCGGTTTGCGGAACAAGAATGCCCCGGGCAAGTCGATGATATCCGGATCGCAAAACAAATTGTATAAAAAAGGCTGAACGGCGTCGAGTGAATCCGGCCCGCCAAGTTGGAACAAGACAACGACCACTTTTTTCCGCTCCATCCGCTACACCACCCAATCCCTAGGTGTTCTCAGGACTTCAAGAAGTTTTGCCTCCCGCGAATCGGGTTTGGGCTGAACGTTGTAGTTCCACTGAACCGAAGGCGGCAGTGACATCAGAATCGATTCTATCCTTCCTTCCGTTTCGAGGCCGAAGAGGGTTCCACGGTCGTAGACCAGATTAAACTCTGCGTACCGCCCGCGACGATGAAGCTGCCATTGTCGTTCAACATCACTCCAACGGTCCTGCTTTCGATTATTAACGATTGGGATATATGCTTCGGGGAACGCGTTGCCGACATCTTGAACAAAGGCAAACGTTTGCTCGGGCTGCTCACGGAGGTCATCGAAGAAAATGCCGCCCACACCTCGTCTCTCAAGTCGATGCTTAATAAAGAAATACTCATCGCACCATTTCTTAAACTGTCGATAAGACGTTGGGTTATGCTTGTCGCAAGTACGCTTAAATGTCGAGTGAAAATGAATAACATCCTGTTCGTTCAAGTAATATGGAGTAAGGTCAGCGCCTCCGCCGAACCAGCAGTCTCCGTTTTCCAGTTCGATATAGCGGAGATTAGCGTGCACTGTCGGAATCATCGGGTTATAGGGGTGAAGGACGAGAGAGATCCCCGTGGCATGGAAGTTCCCTTGCTTGACTCTGAGTCGTTGAGCAAGGTTCTCGCCGAGTTGGCCGCTCACGTCAGAAAAGTTCACTCCACCTTTTTCAAATACACCGCCGTTTTCGATGATTCTCGTATCGCCTCCTCCTCCGTGAGGATGGACCCATCGGTCAACCATGAATCTACTTTGACCGTCAACTCCTTCGAGATTGTGACAGATTGCTTCCTGCAGGTCCTTGAAAAAAGTTGCCGCACGCAATTTCAGTGAGACTTTCTCCAACGTTGCTGTTTCCATTTCTATTTGTGATATGTGACGCTGAATTTCTTTACCGCATTGACGAAAACCCGGACGTTCTCCACGGGGGTATCCGGCAAGATGCCGTGCCCGAGGTTGAAAATGTGGCCGCTGCCTTTCCCGAATTTTTCCAGGATTGTCCGAACGCCTGTCTCGATCCGCTCCGGCGGAGCAAAGAGCATCACCGGGTCGAGATTCCCTTGAAGTGCAACGTAGCTTCCAACCATATCTCTCGCTTTTCGCATATCCGTCTTCCAGTCAAGGCCGACGACGTCGGCGCCTCCGTCTGCGATTTTTTCCAACGAATGCCCGCAATCTTTGGAAAAGACAATAACGGGAGCGCCGTTTCTTCGCAGGAGGGAAAGAACTTGCCTGATGTAGCGGAGCGAGAATTCCTCGAATTCTTCCTGTCCCAGGAGCCCGCCCCACGTGTCAAAAATCTGGAGAGCCTGGGCGCCTGCCTCGATCTGTGCGTTGCAATAGGCAGCCACGGCGCGCGCAAGTTTATCGAGAAGTGTATGAGCGTCTTTCGGGGATGAGAAGATGAGCTCCTTTGCAAAACGAAATTCCTTCGAACCCTTTCCTTCCACCATATATGCCGCGAGCGTCCACGGCGAACCGGCAAACCCGATGAGCGGCACTCTGTTGCTCAGCAGCCTTCGTGCAGTTGTAATAGCTTCCATGACGAACGTAAGTTTGTCGTGCGGGTCGGGCACGTCCAATTTGTCAATTCCGCCTTTCGAACGAACTGGATCCGGAAAACGCGGGCCGCCTTTTCCTTCTTCGACGATGAGCTCCAAGCCCATGGCTTCCGGGACGACAAGGATATCTGAGAAAATAATCGCCGCATCAACGCCGAGAATATCCACGGGCTGCACGGTAACCTCAGCCGCAAGGTCCGGAGTCTTGCAAAGAGTGAGGAAGTCGACTTTTTCGCGGACTTGCCGGTACTCGGGCAGGTATCTTCCCGCCTGGCGCATGAACCACACGGGTGTGCGCTCGACGTCCTCCCGTTTGCACGCTTTCAAAAACAAATCGTTGACTATTGCGGAATGCGACGTTGCAGGCCTTTTTTCTATTAGACTATTCATAGAATCGCACAATGGCAGAGACCAATTCCTCCGTTGACGGCTTGTCTGCAATAATGTCCACCGACAGTCCGGCTTTTTTAGCGGCGCTTGCTGTTGTCTTTCCGATGACGGCAATTTTTGCCTGACGAAGCGAATTTCTTGGAACGATGCTGAAAAAGTTATTGATGCTTGACGGGCTGAAGAAGACCACAACGTCAATGCCTTTCCGGGAGAACATTTCGTTCAAGGCTGTTGAATCCGCTTCCGACGGGGTCCGGGTTTCGTACACAATAACTTCGTCCACGTCTGCTCCGTTTTCACGAAGGGTCGTGGGAATTTCTGTCGAGGCGAGGTTTCCCTTTGGAAAAAGGAACTTTTTTCCCCGGACATCCATCCCGGCCAGCGCAATTGACAACGAACGAGCGTCTTGACTTCCCTGCAAAACAGTCCCTTCAAGGCCGAATCCATCCACAGCCCGCTTTGTTTTTTCTCCCACGGCATACACCGGTTTTTCAGTGAGAGAGATGAACATCTTTTCCGCCACAAGTCTCATCCGGTTCAGGAAGTATGTGGCTGCATTTACGCTTGTGAGAATAACGGCGTCGTAGGAAATAATGTTCGAGATCGCCCTGTCGACAGCATTCCAGGAGGACGCAGGAACAATGTGAATGGCCGGCAAAGCGGCCACGATTGCCCCAAGCTGCTCCAACGAATCTTTTAATTGAACCGACTGGTCGAGCGGCCGCGTGATGAGAATCGACTTCTCTTTCAACGGTTCCATTGTCCCGACCTCAGACAGGAATGCCGGACGAGCCGACATGCGTTGCCCCTTTGAAATTATTTCTGATTTCTTGCAGTATCTTTCCAGCGCCCTTTGCGAGGAGTTCGTCAGCAAGGTGAGACCCAAGAGACTCGCTTGCTTCGGGCGAGCCCTTCATGGAACCTCGAACGATTGTTGAGCCGTCGAGACTTCCAACCATGGCATCGAGTAAGAAGGTCCCTTCAACGATTCTCCCGTAAGTACCGATCGGAATCTGGCAGCCGCCCTCGAGTTTTCCGAGAAGCGACCGTTCGCCCGATGTTGCCCGCTGTGTGGGAAGATGGTTCAACGGTACGAGAAGGTCCAGAAGTTCCCTGTCGTCGGCACGGATTTCGACCGCTAAGGCTCCCTGGCCGACGGCAGGAAGGATGAAATCTGGTTCAAATACTTCAGAAATCATCTCCGACCAGCCCAGCCGTGTAACACCGGCCTTAGCCAAGACCATGCCATCCCAGTCTGACTTCTCCAGTTTTTCGCGCCGTGTCTGCAAACTTCCCCGAAGGTCAATGACCTGCAGGTCAGGCCTGTAATGCAAAAGCTGGCTTTTACGACGAAGGCTTCCCGTGGCGATTCTGCCGTTGGTTGGCACGTCTTTGAGTAACCGATATTTCTTCTTCGGGTGTGAAATAAAAACATCCCGAACGTCTTCACGTTCCGTAACCGCTGCTATCATTAAGCCCCGAGGAATAGCTGTTGGCAGATCTTTTAAACTGTGAACGGCGAGGTCGATGCCTTTATCGAGTAACGCACGCTCGATTTCCTTGGTGAAGAGTCCTTTGTCGCCAATTTTGGATAACGGAGAATCGAGGATCTTATCTCCCGTTGTTTTGATGACCGCTGTATCCACTGTGACATCGGCGTGCCAGCCTTGGATCTGGTTGACAATATAGGCGGTTTGCCATTTGGCGAGCTCGCTGCCCCTCGTTCCGATCGTAAGCTTTGTTCTCTTCATGAATGTTTGTCGGCATCTTTGTTCAAGCCGAACAGAGCTCGGAGGATGTGTATTCTTTTGCGCTTGATTTCGTCGGACTCTTCATGGCCATTCTTCAACATTGTGGTTGGTACGTGGAGAAGTTTATTGACGATTCGTTTTGTGACAAGCTCCAGTAACTCCCGGTCATTTGCAGAAGAAAACCGATTTGCATTTTTTGTCACTTCGTTCTGCCGGATTTCTTCAAAATGGTTGTGGAGGTCGGCAATCGTTGGTGTGACTTCCAGCGAGGAATACCATCCGTAGAATTCCTTCAGTCCTTCAAGGATGATGCCGTTCACACGCGGAATTTCTGATTTTCTTTTGTCCAGGTTTTGATCGACAATGCCGTTTAGTGCGTCAAGGTCATGAAGAAAAATGTTCTCGATGGCGTTGGCGGAAGGTTCAACGTTGCGGGGCACACCGATGTCGATGATAAACAGCGGTCTGTTGGAGCGCTTCCTCATGACGTTGGCAAGTTGAGACGCCATGATGATGGGTTGTGGTGATTCAACTGAGCTGATGACAATGTCAACTTCGTTCATCGTGGTGGTCCATTGATCGAAGTCGGAAACTGACCCTCCAAGAGATGCCACCAATTCCTCGGCTTTTGACCGCGTTCGATTTGTGACGAACAGCCTTCCAATGCCTTTGCCGGTCAGGTGCCGGGCTGTCAACTCGCCGGTTTCTCCCGCTCCAACAAGCAGGGCGGATTTCTTTGAGAGGTTTTCGAAAATTTTGCCGGCCAGCTCCACAGCGGCATAACTGATAGAAACGGCGCCCTCCCCAATTGTCGACTCTGTGCGCGCCCGTTTTCCCACCCGATAGGCAGACTGCGCCAGCCGGTTGAGAAAAATGCCGATGGTTCTCTGTTCTTGCGCAAGGTTAAACCCTTCCTTCAGCTGGCTGAGAATTTGAACGTCTCCGACGACCATCGAATCGACACCGGAGGCGACTCGAAACAAATGACTGACCGCAAAGGCGGAGTGCATCGAGTACAGATGATGTTTGTTCACAAAGCTCCGTGCCGATTTCGCATCGATGAGATATTGACCCACGTTGTCGACCGCGGGCAGGTTGCCGTTGGCGGCGGAAGGTATGCCGTAGATCTCGGTTCGGTTGCAAGTGGAGACGAGGAAGCATTCGGAAAACCATCGGTCACGAATCGTCGGGAGAATTGACCGCATTTCATCGGCTGAGAACCACATTTTTTCGCGTACCTCCAGCGGTGCCGTCCGGTGATTGATGCCTATCGAGACAAGATTCATAGAGTCAATCGGGCGATCAATAAAAATTATGGAAGCTGCTGAAAAACAGGTTTATCGCAGTCAAGGAAAAAACGGAGATGACAAACCCCGTCAAGGAAAGGATCATGATCTTGCGTCCCTGCCAGCCCAGCATTCTTTTAGCCACAAGACCGATTCCGTAGAGACCCCAGACGACGAGCGTGCCAATCAGCTTGCCGTCGAAATACGAGAAGCTTTCATAAGCTTTTGGCAACCAGACGAAACCGATAATGATAGCTATGGTTATCAGGAAAAACCCGAGAACAGTAGAAACGAAACTCATGCGCTCAAGCGTCTCGAGGTTGGGGAGCTTTGCATACAGAACGCCAAAACGGTTGGACTTGATGTTGTGGTACAACATCAGGTAGAGGAATCCATAGCCGGCCGAAATAGAAATGGCTGTGTATCCCAATAACGCGGCCGACACATGAATCCCCAGAAGATTACTCCTGAGGATGGGCTTCACCTCATGAAGGTCCTGGATGAAAAACGTTGACACAAGTTGAAAGAAGAACGAAAGTATCAGAATGAAATAACCAGTGTTTTTCACTTTCGTGAGTATCTCCGTAACGGCGTACGCGACGGCAACGCAGAACGCGATGAGCGACATGATTTCAGAAGTCGTCGTAATGGGAGGATGTTGAAACGTCAGAGTACGGAGAAGGAGGTAGCCCGCGTGCGCAATGGCAGTTCCAATAAGCACAGGGGTCTTGATCTTCTTTGCAACAGGGGCATCGCTAAAAAATGCCCTGGCATAGAGCCAAACCGTCCCTGCATACAATAGCGGGAGAGCACCGTTGAGTATGTCGATCAACAATTCAACACCATTGAGGATTCAGGTCACACAGTCAGCACTAAAATATAGCTGAACGACCCGGAAGTAGCAAGGAATGTACCACTTTGAGAACGTCGCTTTTCGATGAAATTTCTGAAGGTCTGTTGAGTCAGATTCCCACTCCTGACAAACTTCTTTCAAGAACAGCAAATCTTCAATTGAGGCTCATGTTACTTTTTTTCAACTTGAAATTATGATTGGACATGAGCACACGGAAAACGGGAACGAAAGCGGGATAACAGAGGACGTCATTTATAACGTGCTCAAGGAGTGCTACGATCCGGAAATCCCGGTCGACATTGTCAACCTTGGGCTTGTGTACGGAGTGACGATCGTAGACCCATGGGTGGGTGTGAAGATGACGTTGACGACTCCCGGCTGTGGCGCGGCGGATTGGATTGCCGACAGTGTGAAGAAAAGAGTTTTGGAGGTTCCGGGTGTGAAAGAAGCTGATGTTCGTCTTGTCTGGCAGCCCGCTTGGAACCCGGGTATGATGAGTAATGAGGCCAGGAAGAAATTGTTGATCACGAAGTAAGTTCATCGCTTTCCGTCTCAAAATGATCCGGCCGTGCTTGATGACGATCACGAGTTCAGATGAGCTTTCGAAGGGGGTTCGATTATTAGAATATTCTCACTAAGAATCTTCTTGCATCTCTTCCTCAGGGTTCCTAGATTTAGCTGGCCACAATTAACATCAACCGTCCCCCACCACCTACGTCCCAGGGAGCGCTTTTTCCTATGTACAAAGAACCACTTTCGATTTTGCTTGTTGACGACGAGAAACCGTTTGTCAAAGTCTTGGCAATGCAACTCAGTGAAGAGTTTGGATTCCACACGACGATTGCCTATTCAGGCGCCGAGGCCATTGAAATCCTGAAGAACGCGCGACGCGGATTCGACGTCGTCCTGCTTGATTACAAAATGCCTGACGTCAACGGCTTGAATGTTCTGCAATGGATGCTCGAAGCGAAAAACCTTACGCCCGTGATTATGTTGACCGCAGCGGGGTCTGAAGGAGTTGCTGTGGAAGCAATGAAACTCGGCGCTTACGACTATCTTCGGAAGGAACAAATCGACGTTCCCCACCTTGTCCTGGATATTCAGGCTGTGCACGAGAGG
>CAYNRS010000024.1:0-10315 GCA_964399565.1 uncultured Ignavibacteriaceae bacterium | reverse complement strand
CCTGGATGAGCTCTTTCTCGAGCTGCCAGTGCGCCTTGAGCTCCGAGCGCTGTTGATTCAGCTCGGAGAGTTCTTTTTCAATTTCGTCCAGCCGAGTTTGAGAATCCTCGTCCTTCTCCCTTTTGACGGCCTCGCGCTCGATCTCGAGCTGTTTGACCCGGCGCTCGACGCCGTCGAGTTCCTCGGGCATTGAATCGATTTCAATCCGTAGTTTTGAAGCGGCTTCGTCTACAAGGTCGATGGCCTTATCAGGCAGGAAACGGTCTGAAATATAGCGATGACTCAGCTGCGCGGCGGCGACAATCGCACCGTCGGTAATACGGACACCATGATGGACTTCGTAGCGTTCTTTCAAGCCGCGCAGAATGGAAATCGTATCTTCGACCGTCGGCTCGTTAATCAGAATGGGTTGGAAACGACGCTCGAGTGCGGGATCTTTTTCGACATGTTTCCGGTATTCATCGATGGTCGTTGCACCGATCGCACGGAGATCTCCACGTGCGAGAGCCGGCTTGAGCATATTGGCTGCATCCACTGCACCTTGAGCTGCACCGGCTCCGACGAGCGTATGAAGCTCATCGATGAAGAGGATGATTTCGCCGTTGGATTCTGTGACTTCCTTGAGGACCGCCTTGAGGCGCTCTTCAAACTGGCCGCGGAAACTCGTTCCGGCTACGAGCGAACCCATATCCAATGCTACAATACGTTTTGTCTTGAGGTTTTCGGGGACGTCTCCCTGGATGATCCGATACGCGATTCCTTCTGCGATGGCCGTTTTCCCAACACCCGGATCGCCAATGAGCACGGGGTTGTTCTTGGTGCGTCGTGAGAGAACCTGGAGGACTCGGCGGATTTCCTCCTCGCGCCCGATGACAGGGTCGAGTTTTCCTTTGCGGGCAAGGTCGTTCAGATCGCGGCCGAAACGCTGCAGAGATTGGTATTTCTCCTCTGGAGTCTGGTCCGTTACCCGTTGAGAGCCCCGGATTTCTTTGAGAGCTTTATAGACGACATCTTTGGTGACTCCCTGGTCTGCCAGTAACTTCGCCGGAGCCGATTTGCCGTTCAATAATCCGAGAAGCAAATGCTCCGTGCTGATGTATTCATCCTTAAGCTGAGCGGCTTCTTTCTGAGCCGACTCGAATGCCTCGCCGAGCGCCGGCGACATGTGCTGATTGCCGAGTCCCGCACCCTGGACTTTTGGAAGCTTCTCGATCGCCTCGTTGATTTTGATCTTCAGGAAATTCACGTTCGCGCCGACTTTCTGCAGAATAGGCACCACGACGCCTTCCCCATCCTGCACAAGCGCGGCCAGCAGATGTTCTGGCTCAATCGTTTGATTGCTGTAACTCGAGGCAATCTCCTGAGCGTTCTGTACGGCTTCCTGAGATTTGATTGTGAATTTGGTGAAGTTCATGATTTATCTACCCCGCTTTCTTGTTCTTCCATCTTCTTTTCCGCTTGATGTTCGATGACGGCTTCGATGCCGGCCTGTTTATCCTTCGCCTGCAAATCGTGAAACGCTGTCATGGATGCGAAGCCCGTTCCTTTGGGATCCTTGATCAATTTGACGATACCGAGAATCAACAGAACAATGATCGCAGCAACGATAAGGAACTCAAGAATCGCGGTTGTCATTTTTTCCTTTCTCCTTGTGCAGACTTCGACTTCGCTCAGTCTGACTTGTGGTCTCAGACACAAAAGGCGAGGTATTTCCTCGCCTTTCGTCATTCATCGCCGAACCTGATTACTCAGCGCACTACTTGTCGTCCACAACTTCGAAGTCGGCATTTTCGACTTTCTTGTCTCCGTCGCCTTTAGCCTGGGCGGGACCTTCCTGACCCGGCTGGCCCTGTGCACCGCCGGGAGCCTGCTGGCCCTTCACGGATTCATACATCTTTGTCGAGGCTTCGTTCCAGGCATTGCTCAACGCTTCCGTTTTTGCCTTGATGTCGCTGTTATTGCCGGTTTTGATCGCTTCCTCAAGTGCGTTGGCAGCCGCTTCAACCGTCGACTTTGTCTCTGCGGGCATCTTGTCGCCCAGCTCTTTCAGCTGTTTGCGAGTCTGGAACACAAGGTTGTCCGCCTGGTTCTTAGTCTCGATTTCTTCCTTCCGTTTCTTATCTTCCGCCGAGTGCGCCTGAGCGTCCGATTTCATCTTTTCGACTTCCTCCTTGCTTAAGCCGCTCGAGGAAGTGATGCGGATGCTCTGCTCTTTGTTGGTTGCCTTGTCCTTTGCGGAGACATGTAACATGCCGTTCGCATCTATGTCAAACGTCACTTCAATCTGAGGTACACCGCGCGGCGCAGGCGGGAGCCCGTCGAGATGGAACCTGCCCAGCGTCCTGTTATCAACCGCCATTGGCCGCTCACCTTGAAGGATATGGATCTCCACAGAGGGCTGGCTGTCGGATGCGGTCGGGAAGATTTAGCTCTTCTTTGTAGGAATCGTCGTATTCGACTCAATCATCTTCGTCATGACGCCGCCGAGGGTTTCAATACCAAGCGTCAATGGTGTCACGTCGAGCAGCAAAACATCGGTAACATCGCCTGCGAGAACGCCGCCCTGAATGGCAGCGCCCACAGCGACGACCTCATCGGGGTTGACCCCTTTGTGTCCCTCTTTTCCAAAAATCTCCTTCACGAGCTGTTGGATTCGAGGCACACGGGTCATACCGCCGACAAGAATTACTTCATCGATGTTGCGCGGGTCCATGCCCGCATCTCTTAAAGCTTTCTCAACCGGGGGAACACACCGTTGAATAAGGTCTTCGCAAAGCTGCTCGAACTTCGCCCGTGTGAGAGTGAGGTTCAGGTGCTTGGGGCCCTCAGCAGTTGCTGTAATAAACGGCAGGTTGACTTCCGTTTGCATAAGCTGAGAGAGCTCCATTTTGGCTTTTTCCGCCGCTTCCCGCAGCCTTTGCAGGGCCATCGGGTCCTTGCGCAAATCAATGCCTTCCTGCTTCTTGAATTCGTCGGCAATGTATTCCAATACCCGCATGTCGAAGTTGTCTCCGCCCAGGTGAGTATCGCCGTTGGTCGATTTCACTTCGAACACGCCTTCTCCCAACTCTAGTACGCTGATGTCAAATGTACCGCCGCCAAGGTCGAACACAGCAACTTTTGAGTCCTTGTGTTTCTTGTCGAGGCCGTAGGCCAGGGCAGCTGCCGTGGGCTCGTTGATAATGCGGCGGACGTTCAGGCCGGCGATTTCGCCCGCTTCTTTTGTTGCCTGACGCTGTGCGTCGTTGAAATATGCCGGAACGGTGATCACCGCGTCCGTCACCTTGGCGCCGAGGTAATCCTCAGCAGTCTGTTTCATTTTTTGTAGGACCATCGCCGAGATCTCGGGCGGTGAATAGACACGGTCGCTAATTTGGATCCGGGCTGTGTTATTGTCTCCGTGAATGACCTTGTAGGGAACAAGCTTCATTTCCTCGTTCACTTCATTGTGGAACCGGCCCATGAACCGCTTGATCGAATACACGGTATTTTGCGAATTTGTCACGGCCTGTCTTTTTGCGGCAGCACCGACGAGCCGTTCACCAGACTTCGTAAATGCCACAACGGACGGCGTTGTCCGTGCACCCTCTGAATTGGCAATGACAACCGGATCGTTTCCTTCCATGACCGCAACGACAGAGTTTGTCGTGCCAAGGTCGATTCCGATGATTTTTCCTGTTTTAGACATGGTTACTGCTCCTTGGTTATGTGGTGCGGCTTGTCTGCCGCGATTAAACTGCAAGACCTTTCGAAGGTTCTCCCGCTCAGAAATGACCTTCGAAAGGTTTTACAGAGAAGATAGTGCCACGGCTTTAAAGCCGTGGCACAGCCGGTCGGACTTACTTCACTTTTACTTCGATTTGTTTCGGTTTCGCTTCCTCTGCTTTTGGCAGGGTGACGGTTAGGATGCCGTCTTTGTAGATTGCGTCAATCATATCGGTCTTCACCGTCTCCGGCAGCTTGAAGGATCTCTGGAAGGAACCGTAGGAACGCTCTACACGCTGGTAGTTGTCCCCTTTCACGGTCTCTTCCTGTTTCTTCTCACCGTGGATCGTCAGAATGTTGGACTCAACAGTGATTTTTACATCATCCTTGCTCACGCCTGGAAGCTCAGCTTTCACGACGTACGCGTGCTCCTGCTCTGCAATATCGACTGCGGGCGTCAAGTACGAAATTCCGTCGGCCTGCACATCACCCCGGAAAAAAGTGTCCAGTAGGCGGTCAAACGAGTTTGCATGATTGAATCGGACTAACATGGCTCATACTCCCTTGTGTTTTAAGTAAATGAATGTTTTGGTTGGCTAAGCTCTGCAGCCTTATACTCAATACACATGCCAACGCATTTTGTCAGACATTCTGTCATGAAAGATGTGTCAAAACTTGAAATCACGGAAAAACTGGCATGATTTTGTCAGACATTTTTGCAGGCCATTTCCTTGATTTTCCCAGTCATTTTCTCTATTCTTGTGAACAGTCTCTTAATATGCTAGAATCTCTGTTCCATTTTTTGAAGGACATCTCGTGCGAACACTAGTGATCCTTGCTGTCTCCGGTCTTATCCTTTTTTTTCAGCCAACCAAGGTTGACCAGAAAGCCCGCGTGGGCTACGAGTCGATTCTTAGGTCAGATCTCAAAAAACACCTGGAGGTCCTGACTTCCGACAGCCTTGAAGGGCGCGAGACGTCCTATCCCGGCCAAAAAAAAGCAGCGCAGTATATTGAGGGAGTTTTCAAAAAGCTTGGACTTAAACCTGTTGGCGACAACGGCACGTATTCACAGAAGTTTGACGTGCAGGAAATTCGAATCAGCCCCGAAACCAGAATCGTAACCCACCATCAAGCGAAAATCAAAACCTTGACCTTTGGAAAGGATTTTATCGGGCTTGACGCTCAGGATACATCGCTTACGGCCGGAGTGGCTTTTGGCGGCTTTGCCGATTCTCCCATGAGCGACGCAGACAGGGAGAAACTGTCTGGAAAGATCGTGATTACCCTGCCCGGTCAACGTGCATTCGCCGGCGATACTTCGAGCGACCAGATCCGAAGGAGGTTCTTTGCTTTTCGCCAGGAACGAGGTCTTGCTGCAGTGCTTGTCATGACGGACGATGAGGGTCCTTTTTCCTTGAACGAAGTTTCTTCACGAATCCGAGCCAGGAGTGAACGAGGCAGAATGATCCTGAAAGGCACGTCGACCTCTCGTGTTCGCCTTCCACTCACGTTTTTCATTTCTCCAGCTTTCGCACGGGATCTCCTTGAAGGCAGCGGCTCTTCGCTCGACAAACTCCAAGGAAAGGCCGCAAAGGACTCTGGATTCTCTCCCCTCATTCTTGAGAACGTGATGGCGACGATCGACAGCAAGTCCCATGTGGATGAGAGGCAAAGCGAAAACGTTGCTGGGCTCCTCGAAGGCTCTGATCCAAAACTCAAGGATGAATTCCTCGTTTTCACCGCGCATTACGACCACCTCGGCGTGGGCTCTGACGGAACCATCTACCACGGCGCGGACGATGACGGCTCGGGCACAACCGCCGTGCTCGAGGTTGCAGAAGCGTTTGCGGGCAATCGCGACAAACCAAGGAGAAGCATTCTTTTCATGACGGTTGCCGGCGAGGAGAAAGGATTGCTGGGTTCACGATATTATGTCAATCATCCGCTTGTGCCGCTTGAAAAGACGATTGCCAACCTGAACACAGATATGATCGGACGAACCGACAAAAAACATGACGACCTGAATGAGGTGAATTACACGTACGTGATAGGCTCGGACAAAATCAGCACGGAGCTCGACAGCGTCCTAAAGGTCGCAAATGCTGAATCGGAAAACCTTTCACTGGATTACACGTTTAACGACGAGCGCGACCCAAACCAGTTTTATCGCAGAAGCGACCACTTCAATTTTGCACGCAACGGCATACCGGTCGTTTTCTTCTTTACCGGTGTCCACGTGGATTACCACCGGCCGACGGACACCATCGACAAGATCATGTTTCCCAAGATGGAACGTATCACGCGTTTGATCTTCTACACCGGCTGGAAGGTTGCCAATTTTGACCGTATGTTTGCGAAAAATGTAGCCCTCTCCGGTTACTACCGATAATGTATTCGAAAGAAGAACTTCTCAAGGGCGTCAGCACAAGGGTCATCGGGAACAAGCTGTTTGTCTTTGATTCCATTGACTCGACGAACACATGCGCAAAAACGCTGGCCGATGCAGGAATGGAGGATGGGGCGGTGGTGTTTGCGGAGCATCAGACGGCGGGAAAGGGACGCAACGGCCGGGCGTGGATCTCCGAACCCGGGAAAAACCTGCTTTTTTCCGTTATTCTTCGTCCGAAGCTGCCCAAAGAACAGGCGGTCTTCCTCACGTTCTATTCTGCTGTTTCCGTTGCACAAGCCGTGGAATCCGTCGTAGGAAAGCCGATTGAATGCAAATGGCCCAACGACGTTCTTCTGAACGGAAAGAAATTCTGCGGCATTCTCCTGGAAACCTCTTTTCAGGAAACCTCCCTTGCTTATTCTGTTGTTGGCATAGGCATCAATTTGAATCAGCGGGAATTCGGCGCTGAGATGAGCAATCGTGTGACGTCGTTGTCGCTTGAGCAGGGTGAGGGTTTCGATCGAAAGCAGATGTTTCAGCGGATTGTGTTGCAGCTGGATCGGTTTTATACCGATGTCCTGGCAGGTAATTTCAAAGAAATCATGAAAACGTGGAATTCCAAGTGCACGATGTTTGGGAGACCAGTCACTGTTGAGCGGGCCCACGACCGGCTTTCCGGAAAAGCGGTTGGCTTGAGTTCGGACGGCGGACTCATGATTGAGACTTCATCAGGTACTTCCACCGTTTACGCAGGCGACGTTACAGTGTCACCTTGACCTTGCGAAGGTTACAGAGCCGACGCCATGACCTTCGCAAGGTTCACCCGAACCGCCAGGGAAATCCTTTCAAAGGACATAGGGCGCTGATGATATGCTTCAGAAGATTCACATGGGAGGATGGCCGAGAAATCCTTTCGAAGGACATAGGGCACCGCCGGTAATCCTTCGAAAGGACTAAGAGTATGTTCCTCGCAATTGACATAGGTAACACGCACACGGTTTTTGGCGTGTACAAAGGCTCAAAGCTCGTGGCCGACTGGCGTGTCACCAGTTCCCACCAAAGGACGGAAGACGAAGCAGGGACGCAGGTGAAACTGTTCCTGCAGGAAGCAGGAATTCAACCGAAAGACATTGACGGTGTGGGCATTTCCTCAGTTGTCCCAAACCTCACCGATATTTTCGCCTCCATGGCGAAAAAATACTTCCACCATGACCCCCTGCTTGTCGACTCTTCCCTGCCGTTGGGAATCAAGATTCATTATGAAGACCCATCCTCGGTTGGCGCTGACCGGCTGTGCAACGCCGTCGCGGGATTTGCCAAATACGGGGGGCCGCTCATCATTATTGATTTCGGCACGGCCACAACGTATGACGTCATCGCAGCAAACGGCGATTATCTCGGCGGTGTGATTTCACCGGGAATCGAGACGTCGGCCATGGACCTTCACCGCCGCGCCGCGAAATTGCCGAAGATCGAGCTCCATTTCCCCAAAAAGATGATCGGCACGGATACAGTCGGCAGCATGCAGGCCGGCATACTCTACGGCGCACTGGATGCTATGGAAGGAACTCTGAACCGACTCCAGGCCGAACTCAAGAAGCGTGAAGGTAAGAAAGCCAGAGTCATTGCAACGGGAGGATTCTCTCAACTCATGAGCCAGCAATCCAAACTGATCGAACAGTGGGAGCCTTCCCTCGTGCTCGACGGAGTTCGCCTGATCTATGAAAGCATGAAGTTGAAGTCGAAGAAGAAGTGAACTGCTATTGGACGCGGAACATCATTACGGAAGCATTCGCAAGCTCCACAATCGGCGCGTAGTAAATCCCGAAGAGAAGCGTTGGGATGAGAAGCAGAAGAAGCAGGAGAACCTGCGCAGTTGAGAACTTGATCGGGCCGGCACCGCCTTCAGGATCCCGCAAAAACATGTTTCGCAACACCCGCACGTAGTAGTACAGCGATATCACGCTGTTGATCGCTCCCACCACGGCCAGCCATATCCACTTCGCGTCCAGAAGGGCAACGAACAGGAAGAGCTTCCCGATAAACCCGGCCGTCGGGGGCAACCCGGTGAGTGAAATAAAGAAGATCACCATCGCAACGCCGATAAGCGGCGAACGATAGCCCATTCCTTTGTACGAGTCGATGTCCTCGCTCCCCGTCTTGTTCGCAATGAGCATGACGATGTAGAAAGAGCCGAGGTTCATGAAGAGATATACAATAAAATAAATCAGAACCGCCGCCAAACCCTTATCGCTCAGTACGACAACTCCCATCAGCATGTAGCCCGCATGTGCGATGCTGGAATACGCCAACAGCCGTTTGAGGTTGTTCTGCCAGACCGCTACAAGGTTTCCGAGGGTCATCGTGAGGACGGAAAGAATGGCAAGAATTTTATTCCATTCGAATCCCTGCAGAGCGAGCCACATCCCGTCTGTCAACGGCCCGCCGACCGTGAACGTCATGAAGAAGAACCTGATCATCATCGCAAAGCCGGCAGCTTTTGACGCGACGGAAAGAAACGCCGTGATCGTCACCGGTGCGCCCTCGTAAACATCCGGCGTCCAGAAATGGAAAGGCACTGCCGAAATCTTGTACCCAAAACCCGCAATGATCAACAACGACGCGACAAGCAAGGCGATATAACTCGTCTGTCCGTTGACCAGCGCCCGATTGACACCGTACACATCTGTGGCTCCGGTCAATCCAAAGATGATTGAGATACCATAGAGCATCAGTCCTGAGGACAGCGCTCCGTAGATAATGTATTTCAGCGATGCTTCGCTCGAATCCGAAGCTTCTTTCGTGTAGCCGGCAAGGATGTATGAGCTGAGACTCGTGAGCTCCATCGCTAAAACCATCATCAGCAGGTTCGTCGCACCGGCCATCAAGAACATCCCGAGCGTAAGGGCGGCAAGAAGCGAGAAATACTCGCCCGCCCGCTTGATGGTTCCTTGCACCTCCGCCGAAAACATCGAGAACAGGATGATGATAACGGATGTTGTCGCAATCAAAAGTTTGAAAAACACTGCAAACGGGTCGACGGCAATCATGCCGGAAAACACCGACTGCGACATCCCGAACTGTCTGGTAACGAGAAATCCTGCAATGAGAACGCCCGCCAGCGAGATGTAGGAAATGAAACCCGGGTCCTTTCTGTAGATGAGGTTGGTCACAATGCCGACGCAAACCGTTATCGTCAGAACGGTTTCCGGCCAGAAGTTGGAGAGATTTTCGAGTACCTGTTGTCCCATAGTCGGCTTCTTACGGAATCATGGCAACAGCAGCGCCGCCCTTTGCGACAAAATCCACAAGGTGGTTTAACGACGTCGTCATCATGTCGAGCATGAAAGACGGGTAGATGCCAAGAACCAGCACGATCACTGCAAGGGGCACCAGTGTGAATGTCTCCATGGGATTAATGTCCGGCAGCTTCGCCCATTTTTCATTCGGCTGGCCGAGAAACACGCGCTGCAATGTCCAGAGCATATACGCCGCTGTCAAGACGATGCCCAGTGTTGAAGCAATGGTAATGATCCTGATTTTTTCCACCTGAAAAGCGCCGAGGAAAGCAAACGCTTCTGAGATGAATCCGCTTAATCCCGGTAGCCCGAGTGCCGCAAAGAATGCGACTGTCATGATACCCGTATACCTCGGCATGGTCAGGGCAAGACCGCCGAAAGCATCAAGGTCACGAGTGTGTGCACGGTCGTAAATCACGCCGACTATCAAGAAGAGCATAGCGGTGATCGTCCCGTGGTTGAACATTTGAAACACAGCGCCGAGCATCCCCTGCGTATTCAACGCTGCCATGCCGAGCAAAACGATGCCCATGTGGCTGATGCTGGAATACGCGATGAGTTTTTTGAAGTCTTTTTGCGCCATTGCACACAAGGCGCCGTACACAATGTTGATAAACGCCAGAACTGCGAGATACCATGCAGTCGCAGTAGCGATTTCGGGGAACATCGGATAACTAACCCGGAGCAGGCCGTAGGTCCCCATCTTCAGAAGGACGCCGGCCAGAATCACACTGATGGCTGTCGGCGCTTCGACGTGGGCATCAGGCAGCCACGTGTGGAACGGGAAGATCGGCACTTTGATTGCAAACCCGATAAACAAAGCGATATAGGCGAGATACCGCCAGTATGTCCCGAAACCGTACAAAAGCGAACCGGGCTCAAAGTTTGCCGGATTCATCATAGCGAGCATGTTGAACGTA
>CAYNRS010000023.1:0-10526 GCA_964399565.1 uncultured Ignavibacteriaceae bacterium | reverse complement strand
GCAGGAGGGCGTGACCCAGGGTCTCGTGGCAATCGTCAATGAACACGGGAACACTGAGTCCGGTCAAATAGCGAAATTGTATCTTGCAAATTGCTACTTTGCCAGGTCCGATTATCAGAAGGCATTGGAACAGTATCTCGACACCGATCTCAGCGACAAAATGTTGTCTGCTTCCGCGTTGGCGGGAGCTGCGGCTTGCCAGGAGGCAATGTCCCGACACGAAGAGGCAGCGACTCTTTTTGAAAAAGCAGCCTCGAAGAACATGACGAGCCTGCAAGCTCCGGAGAACCTTCATCACGCTGCTTCGAACTATGCGCTCTGCGGTAGGAAAGAAAGAGCCGTCGAATTGCTCAAGAAACTCAAGAAAGAATTTCCGGAATCATCGTATGCGAGAGATGTCGACCGATATCTCGCACAGTATGGCGCATGACAAGAAACGTGTCGTGTTTTGAACGAGAGAAGGGGAAGAGTCAATTCCCCTTTTTTTGTTTTCCCTTCATTGTCCACAGATGAGCCTCTTTCCGGACAAAAGATATGCTTCCCGGATCCTCAAAATCGCGTTCCCGGCGATAGCCGGGCTTTCTTCACAGATGATCGTCTCCATTATCGACACAGCGATGGTGGGGCGGCTCGATAATTCAGAAGTCTCGCTCGCTGCTATGGGTCTCGGCGTTCTGGCGACATGGACACTGACAAGCTTCTTTTCAAGCCTTGCCACCGGAACACATATACTTGTTGCGCGGCGATACGGACAAGGTAAGCACACGGCCGTGGGCATTGTCCTGAACAACTCTTTAGTGCTGAGCTTTATTCTGGGTATACTCTTCGGCATTCTCGGCTATTTCTTTGCATTCGACGTTATCGGACTGTTCTCCAGTGATGACAAGGTAGCTGAAGCGGCAGGCGAGTACATCAAATACAGGTCCCTCGGGCTTCCTTTTTTCCTCCTCGGTGTGTCTTATCGGGGATTCTTCTACGGTATAGGCCACACAAAGATTTTCATGTTTTCTGCAATTATCATGTACATTGTTAACATCGTATTCAATTATTTGCTCATCTTTGGCACCGGAGGATTTCCCAAAATGGGCCTTGGGGGAGCCGGTCTTGCTGCCTCCATTGGTATGGCAGTGGGCTTGCTGTTCTTTATTGTTGTAACTTTTTTGCCGGATTATCGAAGAAAGTATAAGTATTACAGCGTCCTCGCAATCGGACTAGACTACATTAAGCCAATCGTTCGAATATCCCTGCCCGTATCATTCCAGAATATCCTGATTCTTCTCGGCTTCCTCGTCTTTGTTGCCATAGCCGGAATTTTTGGGACCGCTGAGCAAGCCGCGACACAAGTGGTGATTTCGGCGCTTTTTCTTTCCTTTATGCCGTGCTTCGGTTTCGGCATTGCGACGCAGACTCTGGTCGGAAACGAGCTCGGCAACAACGAGCCGGATGAGGCTTACAAGTATGGAATTGAGACCGCAAAGATTGGAACGATATTCACGATTCTGGTCGGAATTCTTTTCTTTCTTGTTCCGGATTTCATTTTACGAGTAATCACCCCCAATGAGGCAGTGGTTGCCGTAGCTCGTCCCCTCTTGTTAGTGGCGGGAGCTGCTCAGATAGCCTACGGATCCGGAATTATCCTTGCAAACGCTCTCCAGGCAGCCGGCGCGACGTTATATGTTATGTTTCTCGAAATAATTACCCATTGGATTATCTTTCTCCCCCTGGCATACGTTCTGGGCGTCCAATTTGGCATCCAGGGAGCGTGGCTTGCACTGCCGGTGTACATCGGTTCCTATACCTCGATGGCGTATTTGAAGTTCCGTTCCAAATCCTGGACGGAGATGAAGGTTTAAAGATGTCGCGCGCGAGAAAACTCCTTCTGCTTGGTGTACCGCCCATTCTCTTCCTCATAGTTTTCGTCTATGATATCGTGCGAGCGACCGTGAATCTGGAAATGCCATGGCTCGACCTGGCCAGAGAGAGCATGATCATCGTAGCATTTGTTCTCGTGTATCTTCTTGTCGAAAACAGTCGGGTGAACCTCAAACGGGCGACCACAAAAGATATTGGACGGTTACTTATCGTTTGTGTATTCGTGCTTTCTTTGGTGGGACTTCTCTCGTGGTTTGGGTTTGGCGAAACACCGGGACAGGACAATGAGCAGGCGCGATACTCAGTCATGGGCATTTTCTTTTCGATGATCCTTGCTGTGAGTCTTGGGACTGTTTCCATTCGTGCACTTCTCACCATCAAAGACCTCATTCTGTTTAAGAGAAAAAAAGGTACAAAACGAAACTATTCCCTATACCTTCTCTTTCTCCTTGGGTCGATGCTCTTTATGCTGCCGTTCCTTTCGATGGAAAGCGCACTCTTCAGCACAATCTTCTTTTCTCTCTCGATACTGACAATCATCGCGAATTCGTTCAGGCAAAGCTGGATTGTGTACTTAGCAAGGAAAGAGAAGATCTATGTCATCATCTATAGCGCCCTTCTGTTTTGCGGCTTTGTGCTTCTGAATGTTTTGTTTTTCGAAAAAACCTTCACGAACAGAGCGCTTTTGACGTTTAGTCAACCCCTCCATCGTTTTGCACAATTAAACGCAATTTTTGGCGCGGTGTATTTTGGGATGGCCTTTGTGAGCACCTTGTTCCATCTTCCAACAGCCGAGGTGTTTGAAAGAAAGCAATACGAGATCACATCTCTTCACAACCTCAGCCGGCTTGTTACACAAGTCTTCGATTTCAACGACCTTGTCGACACGGTCACCCTGATGACGCTGGAAGTCTGTGGTGCGAAAAGCGCGTGGCTGGAACTGATCGAAAAGGAGTCGGGAAAACCGGTAACCCTTCAGGTTGTTGCGGCGAGGAACATCACAAAAGATCACATCAACAGCATCACGACAAAAGATTTGAGGGACCTTATCATTGAATCGAGAAAATATCTTCTCATCGATGATGTGTCGGCGGATCGACGGACGAGGCACGTGAAAGAGCAGAAATTGCTGAAGGGCTCTTTGTTGAGCGTTCCACTCCTTTCGCAGGGAAATCTCATAGGCATGCTCTATGCAACGAAGGAGTTTGTATACGGTTTCGACCAGGATGATATCGAGGTCTTAACGTCTTTTGCTGATCATGTCACCATAGCCATCGAGAACTCGAAACTTATCGCGAAATCCATTGAGCGTGAAAGGCTGCAGCAGGAAATGATGGTGGCTCAAACAATGCAGAAGCGACTTCTGCCGCAGGGAGTTCCTTCTTCTGACAAGCTCGATATGGTGGCCGTCTCAGAGTCATCGCTGGAAGTCGGAGGAGATTACTATGACTTCGTGCAATTAAGCGAAGACAAGCTGGGTATCGTTGTCGGTGACGTGTCGGGCAAAGGAGTTTCCGCAGCATTTTATATGGCGGAGGTGAAGGGAATATTCCTGTCGCTGAGCAGAATATGTCATTCGCCAAAGGAACTGCTTATCCGCGCAAACGAGACGCTTATCGGAAGTTTGGAGAAGAAAGCTTTCATCAGCCTCATCTATGGAATCCTTGACTCGAAGCGGGGAAGCCTGCACATCGCAAGGGCGGGACACTGCCCACTGATCTATATGTCGGGGGATCGCGTGGAACAGGTTCGGCCGTCCGGACTCGGGCTGGGACTCACCAATGGGGATATCTTTGAACGGTCGACGGAGGAGCGGTTGATTCCTTTGAGCGAAGGGGACGTGTGCATTTTCTACACGGACGGTATCACGGAATCGAGGGGTTCCTCAGGAGAAGAGTTTGGCTACGAGCGACTCGTTGAAGTGGCCCGGCGCACAAAGGACAGCACTGCAATTGAAATAAAGAACACGATTCTCGAAGAAGTCCACAACCATATTGGTGAGCCTACGTATGGAGATGATATGACCCTGGTCGTCATCAAGTGGAAAGGGAAGCAAGAAGCAAGCATATGATAGTTTTCAACAGAATAAACATCGGTTTACAAGAAGGAGACCACCATGGCTGATTTCAAAATCAACCACCGCGAAGGAGAGGGTGTGTCCGTCATCGAGCTCAAAGGCTACCTTGACGCGCACACAGCTCCGGAACTCGAAAACGCCTTTCAAAGGCTGTTAAGCGAGAAGAAGTTCAACATTATTGTGAATTGCCGCGAGCTCGCTTATATCAGCAGTGCAGGATTGGGCGTGTTCATGGCATACATAGAAGACGTCAGGAAGAACAAAGGTGACATCAAACTCTCCAACATGTCGGCGAAGGTGTATAATGTCTTTGATTTGCTCGGCTTTCCCCTCTTGTACGAAATTTACAAGGAAGAGAAAGAAGCCTTGGGGAAATTCAAGACTCTTCAAAGGCTATAATCGATTTCAGCGACAATGCCAGGCGGTTCCAAAATAGTCACCAAAAAAATCCTCAGCAGAACTGACCATCTCTCCGAGGTACGGTCCTTTATTGCCGACGCGGCCAGCACCTTCGGTTTTTCGGAGGAGGACATTGCCAATATTTCGCTCGCCGTTGACGAAGCCTGCACGAATATTATCAAACACGCCTATCAGAACGCACCTGACAAGGAAATCGAGATTTCCGTTATCAGGAATAAAAACAACTTTGAAATTCGGATCGTCGATTTTGGAAGACGCTTCAATCCTCAGGAAATTAAGGCTCCCGATCTCCGTCGAAACCTTGCACAGCATCGCAGGGGTGGCCTCGGCGTCTATCTTATGAGGAGACTCATGGATAAGGTGGAATACAACTTCATGCCGGGCAGACACAATGAAGTCAGGCTCATTAAGTATCTTCAAAAAAATCAATCTGCCGCGCGCAGGTGAACTGCACCCACTGGTTCTTTTGTATTGACAAGCACTCCGCATACCATGCCACCACCGGTTGCACGCAGAATCTCGAAACCCCGCACTCGTAACACGATATCACCGGACCTGTTACCTCTTTTCGAATTCAGCAACATCGTCAACTCTTCTCTCGACCTCAACTTCATTCTAAGCACCGTGCTCTTAACCACGATGGGGAAGATGCTTGTCGCAAAGGGGATCGTTTTTTTGCGTAAGGAGGGATCTCGTTTTGAAGTTGTAGCCGCCAAAGGTGTTGACCAGACGGCCTTCCCGAAATCCCTTGAAATCGAGAAGCCGCCCCGCGCGTCGGTGAAAATCGATAAGCTGATCCCGCGAAAACTCTCCTGGACAGACGCCTTGTCCGAGCATGGTCAAAAACTCCTTGTTCCTATACTGTCAGAAAGCAGGGTGTTAGGACTGATTAGTCTCGGCGAACGAATGGGGAGAGCAAAGTATTCTGCAGTCGACACGCATCTTATTCAATCACTTGTGAATTTATCAGGTTCCGCGATTACCAAAGCGCTTATCATTGACCAACTCAAAGAAGCCAACAGGAGTATCGACAGAAAGTTCCAGGAACTGAACACCCTCTTTGACCTGAGTAAGGAATTCAATGTTGGTTTGAATTCAGAGAACGTCGTACGACTGCTTACGTTTGTTTTGCTGGGTCAGGTAGGCGCAAGCAAATACCTCATCTGCCTCCGCAACGCCCATGGTCTGCAGATTGTCGCATCGAGACCTCAGGCGGACCGCTCAGTGGAGCAAACGCTGGAAACGCTCTGTGAGATCCAGAAAGCCGGATTCCTTTCAGATCTGGCAAAGCAAAAGAAATTTCTCGAGCCGGCAAATCGCTTGCTGCACATGGGAATGGTTGCAGTTATTCCAATGCAGATGCAGAATAAGATCAGGGGATTAATACTGGTTGGGGAAAGACTCAGGGGGGGCAGTTATTCAAAGACAGACCTTGAATTTATTTCTTCTCTGGGGAATCTTGCCACAATTTCGATCGAGAATGCTCGGTTATTTAAAGAGGCGATTGAAAAGCAAAGAATGGAGGATGAGCTCAAGATAGCCCGTGAGATTCAGCAGGGGCTATTACCAGAAAACCTGCCCAATATTCAGGGATTTGATATCGCAGCCGTCAATATCCCCTCAAAACAGGTTGGAGGCGATTACTACGACGCTTTGCAGCGATCAGAGAATGAGTTTGTCATTGCCGTCGGTGACGTATCCGGGAAGGGAACCCCGGCGGCCCTCCTGATGGCCAATGTCCAGGCAGCTCTTCGGACGCTTGTTCCCGTCGAATCTTCTCTTCCGAAAGCGACTGCGCAAATCAATGATTTGACTGCTTCGAATACACGGGGTGCGAAGTTTATAACATTCTTTTGGGGCATCCTCGACGTCAATTCGCGAACTCTCCGATACGTGAACGCTGGACACAATCCGCCGCTACTCGTTAGGATAGGAGGGACTGTCGAGAAACTGGAAATCGGCGGGCTTATACTTGGAATCATCAAGACGCAGACTCCGTACCAGGAAGGCTCTGTGCGCTTCCATTCCGGCGATGCGCTTGTGATGTACACGGACGGTGTCAGTGAAGCAATGGACGCCGAAGGCCGCGATTTTACCGAAGAAAGGCTTGAAGAGGCTCTCAAACGATATGCGCATCTTCCCGCGCACGAGATAATTCAGAAAGTTCAGCAAGAATTAGAAACCCACACTAAAGACACACCACAATCCGATGACATTACGATGCTTGTATTGAAAGCATTGTAACAGCTCTTTTCTCTTCGTTGCTAATCGCGCCCGTATTTGGTACATTGACCGTTACGATCAATTAATATTCCCCGAAAAATGAAGTACGATTTCGCCAAAATCGAGAAAAAGTGGCAGGAGTTCTGGGAAACGAACGGCACGTTCAAGACCGAGGCCGATCCAAAAAGGAAAAAACTCTTCGTTCTCGATATGTTCCCGTATCCCTCGGGCGCAGGCCTTCATGTTGGGCATCCAGAGGGCTACACTGCGACAGATATTTTCTGCCGATACCAACGTATGAGAGGCTTCAATGTGTTGCATCCAATGGGATGGGATGCGTTTGGACTTCCCGCCGAACGATACGCCATGCAAACCAATATCCATCCCCGGATCACGACTGAGGAAAACATCGAAACATTCCGAAGACAGATCAAAATGCTGGGCTTGAGCTATGATTGGTCGCGGGAAGTGAATACGACGGACCCAAAGTACTATAAATGGACCCAGTGGATATTCCTGCTCCTCTACAATTCCTGGTATGACAAACGAGTCGGAAAAGCGCGTCCCATTAAGTCACTCGAAGACGAACTTGATGAATCGGGAACAAAGCGCCTTTCTGGCGTTCCGCTTTTCGGTACCGAGGAATGGAAGACAAAGACCAAAAAGGAAAAACACGATTTCCTCGCACAGTTCCGTCTTACGTACGTTGCAGAAGTTCCGGTTAATTGGTGCGAAGCGCTGGGAACAGTTCTGGCGAACGAAGAAGTCGGTGAATGGACCGAAAAAGGATACTCGGTTGAGCGCCGTCCAATGAAACAATGGATGATGCGTATAACTGCCTATGCCGACCGGCTTTTGGAAGATGCCGAAAGTCTTGACTGGCCTCTGTCCACACTGGAAATGCAACGAAATTGGATCGGCAGGTCGGAAGGGGCTGAGATTGAGTTTGCCATAAAAGGAAGTCGGGAACGAATAAAAGTGTTCACCACGCGTCCCGATACCGTTTTCGGCGCGACGTTCATGGTTTTGGCACCGGAGCACCCTCTTGTTCCACTGATTACATCAGACGGCCAGCGTGGAGAAGTCGATCAATATCAGTTGAGGGCTTCAAAGAAGACCGAGATCGAGCGAGGAACGGAAAAAGTGAAAAGTGGCATCTTCACGGGGGCATATGCGCTCAATCCAGCTACAAAGAAACAAATACCGGTCTGGGTTGGAGATTACGTGCTGATGGGTTACGGGACGGGCGCCATCATGGCAGTGCCAGGTCAGGACGATCGCGATTGGGAATTTGCTGAAAGCTTCGGCCTGGACATTGTCCGGACTGTTCAACCGCCATCAGAGTTTGCAGGAAAAGCGTACCTCGAAGATGGTCCAGCCATCAACAGTGACTTTCTCAACGGCCTTCATGTGCGACAGGCAAAAGAGAGAATCATTGAATGGCTTGAAGAGAATAAAGCGGGGCGAAGAGCAGTGTCGTACAAACTGCGCGATTGGCTATTCTCACGTCAACGATATTGGGGCGAGCCCATACCAATCGTACATTTGGAAGATGGCACCATGAAAGCTGTCAGCCTGACTGACTTGCCGCTTCAACTCCCCGAACTTGAGAAGTTTCAACCAAGTGGAACGACGGAATCACCGCTTTCCTTGGCTGGAGACTGGGTGAATGTCATTGATCAAGAAACCGGCATGAAAGGTCGCCGGGAAACTAACACGATGCCGCAATGGGCCGGGTCTTGCTGGTATTATCTCCGATACACAGATGCTCACAACGAGAGGGAATTCTGCAGTCCGGAAAAAGAACGGTATTGGATGCCCATCGATCTGTACATCGGCGGCTCCGAGCATGCTGTCTTGCATCTGCTCTACTCCCGGTTCTGGCACAAGGTCCTTTATGACCTCGGTTACGTAACCACGAAGGAACCGTTCATGAAGCTTCGTCATCAGGGAACAATTCTTGGCGAAGATTCGCGGAAAATGTCGAAATCGCGCGGCAACGTGATCAATCCCGACGATATTGTCGGACAGTATGGCGCGGATTCCATGCGTCTGTTCGAAATGTTTATGGGTCCCCTGGAAGATGTCAAACCTTGGAGTACCAAGGGGGTGGAAGGCGTGTTCCGATTCTTAAATCGCGTCTGGCGTTTGTTTGTTGCCGACGACGGATCGCTTGACGCGTCCATTTTGGACACAAGACCAGATCCTTCGTTTGAGCGCTTATTTCACCAGACCGTTCGAAAGGTAGGCGAAGATATAGCAGCATTACGTTTCAACACAGCCATTTCTCAAATGATGATCTTCGTCAACGAGGCAACGAAGATGAAAGAGCGTCCGCGCCGCTTGATGGAGCAATTCGTCCTTCTTCTTTCTCCTTTTGCGCCACATCTGGGAGAGGAGCTTTGGCAAAAACTTGGTCATGACAAGACACTGGCTTACGAGAAATGGCCGGCCTTTGACGCTGAAAAGGTTATCGCGGAAACGATTGAAGTCGTTCTTCAGGTCAACGGAAAGGTGCGGTCGCGCGTTCAAGTTCCAGTGAACACTTCTGAGACAGAACTCGAGGGATTGGCTTTGAAGGATGAAAACGTGCGCCGTCATTTGAACGGCGGCCGTATAGCGCGCAAGGTTGTTGTGAAGAACAAACTCGTCAATATCGTTCTCGCCAAAGAGCCGTAAGAATGGCGTCGTCACTTTCAGTCATGGTCGTAGTTCGGAATGAAGAAAAGAATATCAAGGGTTGCCTCGAAGCCGTTCATTGGGCTGATGAACTCATTGTCGTTGATACGGGCAGCACAGACAGAACGGTAGAAATCGCCAAAACATTTACGCACAATGTTTTCGCAGAGCCTTGGGAGGGGTTTGGAGCAGCAAAGAGTTTCGCGTTAAGCAGGTGTACGAAAGAATGGGTTCTTTCGGTGGATGCAGATGAACGGGTGACAACGGAACTACGGCAGGAGATCCAGCATGTGTTAGGGAATGTGCACGATTCAACATCAGGGTATGACGTTCCCATTAAAGCCTGCTTTCTTGGAAGGTGGATTCTTCATTGTGGCTGGTATCCCGCACGTAAAATTAGGCTTTTCCGCAGGGAAAGCAGCAGCTTTGTCACGAGCGACAAGATTCATGAAGGCGTTCAATTGCGGGGGAATGTGCAAGAGCTTACCAACGACCTCCTCCACTACACAGACCCGAATCTTTTCCACTACTTTGAAAAATTGAACCAGTATACATCTCTTGCCGCCGAGGAGCTGGTGCAAAGAAGAATGAAATTTCAACTAGCTCAACTTCTTGTCCGCCCGCCTTGGACGTTCGTGAAGATGTATTTTTTGCAGGCCGGTTTTCGAGACGGGATTCAAGGGTTCATTCTGTGCGTTTTGTCCGCATGTTATGTCTTTACAAAATATGCCAAAGTATGGGAACAGACATCGAAAGGAGAACTCTGTAACTGACCAGAGACAGAGTGAAAGCTTTTTATGACTCATGAAGAAAAAAGGACAGCTTTGTTTGGCGGCCTCTTGCTCATGATACACTCGGCTGCAATGCAACAAATGGGCAAGGTGAAAAATCCTATTTCAGACAAGATTGAACGGGACCTGGAACAGGCACAGATGAGCATAGATATGCTTGACATGATCAGCGAGAAAACGAGAGGGAACCTTACTGGCGATGAAGAAAAACTTCTCAATTCCCTCCTGCAGGAATTGAAGTTGAATTACGTTGATGAAGCCGCGAAAACTCAACCACCTCCGGGCGCACAGAAATGAAATTCGGGATTGCAGGAAACCTGAAGAAGGAGGAGCTTCCCACCGTCGTCGAGTCCCTCATTCATCGTTTTGAGAAGGACGGTGTTCCGTATGTTGTGCATGAGGGCCTCGCGCGCCGTCTGCACAATACACCGAAACGCATTCGTATTGAAAGATCGGCGATAGTT